>NZ_JAAHIG010000637.1:0-2583 GCF_010692305.1 Moorena sp. SIO4G3
CCCCCTCTCGAAGACCTTGCTGTTTTGTTTCGCAAAAAAGAGGGGAAAACCATCTATTCCGAGAAATCTACCCTGCTGTTTCCCTATTGGGTGCAGTGGTTTACCGACGGCTTTCTGCGCACTGATCTAGGGGGATTTAGGGGGATCTCTTTGTCCCTCATGGCAAAATAATTGCTATATTATTGGCTCTATCTACGCCAATTCGTTAAAATTTCAGAGAGTGATAAAACAGAGGTCACTTCAGAGATGAACCTTGCTGAACTTCTGACCAATCCCAAAGTCCTTCAAATACCACTCGTTGTAGAACTAGCACTACTTCCCTATCTTGGCACACTTTTAAGCAATCGCTTTGAGCAGCAAAAAACTCCCCTTCGGAGAATAATAGTAATTGTTCTATGCACAATTTATGGAGTCTTAGTTCTTGTAGGAGTAAATTTAGTTTTTAAACCATCCACACAACAGAATAGCGAGTGGTTCCAACAAGTCTACTGGATTTTAGGTATTGGTTGCCTCTTCGCCTTACCTACAATTGGGTATTTGTTCAAAACTAGCTCAGTAAACCAAACTCAAATCCCTAGACAGATTCCACAGGCAAAGTTACAGCGATGGCGCAGGGATTTGCTGGGAGCAATGGCAGCTGAGGTTAACATGCGCCTTGATGACTCCCTGCACAATGACCACTTGATTCAGTTGGTAATGGCAGACCAAAGGGAGCAAGTGGGTCGTCGAGAAAAAATTACTGTCAATCCTAGCAATTCTCCTCCATGGTGGAAACGGTTGCCCAAGTTTCGTCGAGTAACTACAGACTCTCAACCAGGTCAAAAGGTTATTGAGGTATTTAACCAAGAAGATATTGCTGGGAAACTGTTGATTCTCGGTGCGCCCGGTTCTGGAAAAACCACCATGCTGTTGGATTTGGCCAAGGATTTAATTACAGGTGCTCAGCAGCAGCCATACCAACCTATTCCAATTATAGCTGAACTTTCTGATTGGAAAGATGACAAGCAGCCCATTGCTGAATGGTTAGCAGCTAATTTAAAGTCTCGTTATCATCTCCCCGAAGCCATTACTCAGGAGTGGATTAGCAGCGGTCAGTTGTTACCTCTTCTGGATGGTTTGGATGAGTTGGGCTTAGAGCGGCAGAGGTTATGTGTTCAGCAATTAAATCAGTTTCTCAAAGATGTTCCTCAAATTGTGGTCTGCTGTCGTGAAGAAGAATACCTTGCTGGTGAGCAAATTCTGGAGATGCGGGGAGCAGTCTGTCTGCAACCTTTGAGCGATCAGCAGATAAAAAATTATTTAAAGGGCTTAGACTGTCGCCACCTCTGGCCAGGAATTCAGCAAGATTCAGAGGGATTGCTAGAGTTAGCCAGAATGCCCTTACTATTGCATTTGATTCCCGTTGCTTATCCCGATGGCTTGAAGCGAGTAGAGAGAGATTTTAAGGATCCTAAAGCAAAGGAAGACTATCAGAACGAATGCCGTAAAACGTTATTTAAGAATTACATTGACTGTAAACTAAAGGAAAAGCATAACAGTCGAGGTTATTCAGAAGAGGAGACCAGGCGCTGGTTAGCCTGGCTTGCTAAACGATTGAAGGAGCAAAAACAAACCGAGTTTTTGATTGAAAAAATGCAGCCTGATATTTTGAATAATTCCCGAGAAAAGTGGTTGTATAAGCTAATTGTAAGTATTATATCAACTAGAATTTTTAATATAAACCGGCATAATCATATAAAGCCCTATGAATTGATAAAGTTTTCATCAAAAAAAATAACTAAAAAAATCATAGAAAATATAACCTTTTTGTATATTAAAAAAATGCTGATTACTGGAGTATTAATTGGGATATTTTGTGGATTATTTGTGATAATTGTATGGGATTATTCTATGACAGCGCTAATTTTTGCGCTTGCCATAGGACTAATTGTGCTAATCTTAGTGCTAATTACTGGGCTAATTAATGTGCTGATTGACGGGCTAATTGAGGGGCTGAGTGGAGAAGAACTAAAAACCAGAAATAAACCCAATCAGGGCATTAAAGAATCCGCTAAAAATACCGTTATTCTTAGTTTAATTAGTTTTCCTGTAACTTTCTTGCTGTCTGTATTACCAAATTTAGTCTTGGGAATCAATGTTGAACTACTAAGCACGTTATTGCTTGCTTGTTGGATCGCAATGTTCTTGGGCTTTTTATTTGCTGGCTTACCAGTCATTCAGCACTTCGTCCTCCGCCTCATTCTCTGGCGCAGTGGTTCAATCCCCTGGAATTACGCCGATTTCCTGAGCTATGCCACAGAACGCCGCTTGATCAAGCAAGTGGGTGGACGCTATCGATTCATCCACGATTTGCTGCGGGAGCACTTTGCGACAACAGGACTTACGCATTTGCCCCCTAAATCCCCCTAGCGAGCAATCCCTCCCTAGGGGGACTTTGACATCATTTCCCCCCAAAATTGATACCGTTGGCGAAATTAATATTTCTTTACACAAGAGTAGCAGATGGGTAACTTTAAGTTCATGCTCCCCCAGAATTGGGGGTTGGGGGGCTATAAAGACTGCTGTCTTCAGGCTGATATTACT
>NZ_JAAHIG010000638.1:0-2576 GCF_010692305.1 Moorena sp. SIO4G3
GATATCTGGGCACCGACATTTTAATCGGTCTTCCTCGATTTTTCTTGGTTTTCCAAATCCGTTTTGGTATTTGGGGTCGAATGCCTCGCTTACGCAGAGCAGCACGTTTTTCTTTGGAATCATAACCTTTATCGGCAGCTAGTACCTTGAGCCTCTTACGTGGTCTACCTGGTTTCAAAGTTTTCAATTTGACTTGATCCAGTAGAGGTAAGACTTGTTCTCTTTCACTACCATTGGCAGGAGTTGTACAGTTAGCTAGAGGCATTCCACTACCTTCAGTCAGGGTGTGAATCAGAACACCTTTACCTTTACCACCATAAGCAATGCCTTCACCTCCTCCCTTGCCAGGGGGAAAAAGAGCCGTCTACGGCACCAAACTCCCATTTAATCAAGCCCTTTTGATCTGCGATCGCTAGCACACGTGCTTGTAAATGTTCAAATGTTCCATCTAAGCGCCATCGCTTTAGCCATCGATGAGACGAACTTTTTGATGCCCAGATCTCCCCTCGTGGTAGATCACACCATCTACATCCAGTAATCAGTAGGTACAACAAACTGTTTAAAACATAACGATAGGGACAATGAGGCATTCCTTTACCCCGTTTTTCTGGGTCCTTGGGGAAGATATCTTCAAACAACTTCCATTCCAAATCACTTAACCCTTCAAAGCGCCCAGCCATAGAGTCATACACCTAAATCAACCCAGCAATAGACTACCATCTTTTGAGATTAGTGGGATAGGTTCATGGGTATTACCACTAGGCATGCTTACTTATTTTCCCTGGGCTTCGGGTATAGTAGCTGATATGACCTTTACTACTGCACTACAGACTGACTCACTTGCTTTCCCTTTCCCTGCTGACGAGATGGCGAACTATGTGCTGCTGGTCGAGTGGATGGTCAAACAACAGCAACTATACTATAAACAGCAGGCCCATTATGAGAAGCCACACAAAGAACTGGAGGCTCTCAATGGGGAAAACTTACTACATAATGTCATCCCTGTCCAAACTCAAAAAACGGTCGTCTCAAAACAGTACCCTACACCCTTCACAAGACCAACTCAAGAAACCTTCTGAACTAAGCAAGCGTAACAAATGTAAAAAGCGCCGTCCGAAATATATATATATTTGCATGTCAGGCTATGGTTTTGGAGTGCCAGACAAAATTGAACAGCTCTATCATTCTAGAAGTCCGACCTTGTGGGGCTCAGGTAGAGCTGGTGATACGTGCCCCGAAGAAAGTCCAACAAATAGCAGAATTAATCGAGCAGCCAGTCTCTATTCTGGAATTCCAACCTTCTCCGTTGCCAATTTCTCTCATGTGGTAGGTCTGGATATAGTCCCTTGCCGTGGGGAGTCAAGGAAGGGTTTAGCTATGGAGCAATGGTTTGGTGTGTTTTTGGTTGGCGGTAGATATGGTGGAAATCTGACTTGGCGCAAACAAGATTATTCAGTTGAGTTTGTCTTGGGTGTGCCATTCTCTGTTGGCAGTTTAAGGAAGATGCATCGGTGGTTTACAGAAAGTTTAGAGCCTTGTTATCTACAGTGGCTAGCCTATGTAAAACAACCTGGTGTGCGGTGTTCGGACCAGACCACTTTTTGCATTGATGGGACCCACGTATTGGCAAAGGATAGTAGCAAACTCGGAACTTGTTTGCGTACTTACCTTAAAGCATCTACCCGCAGTAGCGCAGAACTTAAGCAGTTACTTGGTGAAAATTTTGATGGTATTCTCAGAGCGTGATTGTAAAGAGTGCTTATAGTCCACAGTTAGCGGCGGCAAAACAGAAATGTCTTCGCTCATCTTGAACGAGACGAACGAAGCTAGGCGTGACCAGTCGCTTTGCTGCCTATGCTGATGCTATGCAAAGAACGCCCTTGGAAGTTTTGTGGACAGCTATAAATGCCCATCAGGACTATCATGCTGGTTTATTTACTCATGAACAACTTCAGCAGAAACGGCCAACTGTAGAAACCCAACTCAAAACAATTTTGCCGCAGCCTCCATCGGCAGGATGGCCAGCCGACGCCCAAAGACTTCGCTTCTGACTTGAACGCCATTTGGATGAATGGTTCACATTTTTAACACCCATACGTAGTTAAACAGGACTTCAATGATGCCGAGCGAGCGTTGCGTCCTGTAGTAGTACATCGCAAAGTTAGTGGTGGAGCATGAAGTGATTGGGGTGCGCTCGTTAGTTGCTCAAATGTTTAGCTTCTTAGAAACTACCCGGTTACAAGGTTCGTCGGCGATTAACAGTTTGTGTGAACTGTTGTCTAATGCTGGTCGCGATCCGCCTGGATTGCCATCGACTAAATCCTACTTGGGCTTGTAATTTATCTCAATCTTTTCAAGCCCTAATTTTGGATCGACTGTCTACAACAGCTGGCAATATACATATACCTTACACATGATGGGGCTTGTGATTTACATCATTCACAACAAGCTCTACTTTTTGCTCTGAGTAGTTACCTTGATTCAATATTGATGTTGATTTTGATTTATCGCCAAACTTGTGATCGCTCTGTTTCCTATTGTGTCTTATCAAATATTCTATATCCATGCTAACCGGA
>NZ_JAAHIG010000639.1:0-2573 GCF_010692305.1 Moorena sp. SIO4G3
GGGGGCGACCGATGAAGGCGCTCAAAGGAGTGAGGATTCCGTAATCCTCCAAAAAGGCTAGGGTTCGAGCCTAGTTCCCACCCGAAGGGGCGTAATAAGATGGGTAACATCGGTTTTTTACACTACTGAAATATTCCAGAATTATTAGGTCTCACAGCTAGAGGGAAATGCGAATCCAGAGGAGGATGCCGCCATCCAAAGGAGTCGTTAGGGAAAAAGTCAAAAGGTTGACGAAAGGAACCGTTGTGTGAAGCGTCGTAATTATGAATATTCCTGTCAAAGCGGTAATGGGAGTAAAAGTTCACAAGGGTTAATTCACTCCATACTGGATAACCAAGAACCCCTAGAACTCGGCGTATAGACGGCAACCTCAGACTTGAATCTTCTTTGTGCGTAACCGGGTAAGCCGGGTTGAGTCCATATCCTAGGTCGATGGACATGGTAGCCAAATCGTAAGAGGAGGTATAACTCTCGGTCCGGTAAAAGTCTGAACCAAGCAAAAGCCAGCAGGACGAAAGTCAACGGAAATACATAACCGGCTGGATAGAGGGACATCCCTTAACTCGTGCATAGTGCTGAATTTCAGAGCTGATTCCGAGCAAGGATAATCACGAGCTTAAACCTAAATTGTGAGGAAAAAGATGGAACCGAAATCGAAAGAAAACGGTATCGTAACCGAACAAACTACCTACTGGCATTCCATAGACTGGAAAAAAGCCTATAGGACAGTAAGGAAATTAAGACGTAGAATATTCCGAGCGACTCGTGAGGGCGATTGGAAGAAAGTAAATAAGCTACAAAGATTGATGCTGCGTAGCTACTCCAACATACTCATATCCGTCAGACAGGCAGCGCAACTCAACAAAGGTAAAAATACCCCCGGAGTTGATAAAATAGCAAACTTAAATCCTAAACTCAGGGGAGAGTTGGTCGATGCTCTCAAGAGTTATCGCATCTGGAAGCCAATTCCTGCAAAAAGGGTTTACATCCCTAAAGCCAATGGGAAAAAACGCCCTCTGGGAATACCTAGCATAATTGACAGATGCCTACAAGGCATTGTCAAAAATGCATTAGAGCCTGCATGGGAAGCCCAATTTGAACCGACATCATATGGCTTCAGACCGGGCAAAAGTACTCATGACGCAAGACAAAGGATATTCTCCAACATCAAGGGCGAAAGCAATAGGAAATGGTGGGTATTAGATGCGGACATCACTGGATGCTTCGACAATATAACCCATCAACCATTGCTCAACAACATTGGAAACTTCCCGGCCAGGAAACTTGTGAAAGAGTGGCTCAAAGCGGGGTATATAGAGAACAAGATTTTCTATGACACCGAAATGGGAACACCACAAGGAGGAGTTATTAGTCCATTATTGGCAAACATAGCTCTCCACGGTATGGAAGAAGCGCTAGGTATCAGATCTAAATGGCGTCCAGATAAAAGGAATAAATCCGGAGGGGCGTGGAATAATGTTTCCTCTAGAACGTTCGTCCGCTTTGCCGATGACTTTGTTGTACTTACAGAAAGCAAAGAAGATGCAGCGAACGCTAAGACAATCATTGAGAAATGGTTATCCGAAAAAGGACTTAAGTTGTCAGAGGAAAAAACCAATATAAGACACTTAACCGAAGGGTTTGACTTTTTAGGATGGAATTTCCGGAAATATCAAACTACACAGCGCAAATCGGGAATGGTTACACTGATCACACCATCCAAGCAAAACGTAGCTAAATTCAAGAAAACACTGAAAGGAGAATTCAGGAGCCTTAAATCGGCAACGCAACTACAAGTCATTAAAAGACTCAATCCAAAAATCAAAGGATGGGGGAACTATCATGACGGAGTAGTAGCCAAGGATGCTTTCAGTAGTATTGATAGCTATATACACTGGAAACTGAACAGATGGGGAAGACGGAAGCACCCTAAGAAATCTCTGAATTGGATAAATAATAAGTACTTTGGAAAGTTATGTCCAGGAAGAGATGACAATTGGGTATTTGGAGATAAATCCCTTAAAGAAGTCTATCTTCAGAAACTTGCATGGATTCCTATACAACGTCACACCCTAGTAACTTACAAAAACAGCCCAGATGACCCGAGTTTAACGGAATACTGGGAAAAACGACCTGAAAAACCAAGGGAAAAGACCTTAAAGAGTAGGTTTTCATCAGGAAGGGACAAAATCGCAAACAGACAGAACTATAAATGTCCTGTCTGTAATCAATCACTGGGTATTAGTGAAGAGCTACACCTACACCATATTATACCCAGAAGCGAAGGCGGTCAGGATAAGTACGATAACCTTGTTTATCTGCACAATGACTGCCATCAAACAATCCATGCCCTGGGTGCCACTAATCCCGACATACAGAAAATGCTGAGAGTCGGGACAAAGAAACCCTCCAAGAAGCGGAACAAAAACCAAAAGGTACAAACCCGCAAATCAAGGAAAAAGAGTGGCAGAGATAAGTGAGTTCTTTTGGAATTGGTTGCGCCGTGTACTTGGAGACTTGTTCGCACGGTGCTTTGGGGACGAAGCGGGAGCAATCCCGCTGACTTACCCGAT
>NZ_JAAHIG010000064.1:0-32177 GCF_010692305.1 Moorena sp. SIO4G3
GAAGATGTTCTCAAGGTGAAGTTAGTTGTCGGTGATACCAATGACCGGGTATTACTCGACAATCTTTTTAGTGACTATGATATCAGTGCAGTCATGCACTTTGCTGCCTATGCCTACGTAGGAGAGTCGGTCACTGACCCTGCTAAATATTACCGCAATAATGTTACCGGGACACTAACACTCCTGGAAGCTATGGTAGCAGCATCTATTAATAAATTAGTCTTTTCTTCTACCTGTGCTACCTACGGGGTACCAAAAACTGTACCGATTCCAGAAGATCATCCCCAAAACCCAATTAATCCCTATGGGGCGAGTAAATTAATGGTAGAGCGGATTTTATCCGATTTCTATACCGCCTATGATTTAAAATCCGTAACCTTCCGCTATTTTAATGCCGCTGGTGCTGACCCAGAGGGTAGGCTAGGGGAAGACCACACTCCCGAAACCCACCTTATCCCCTTAGTGCTGCTCACTGCTTTAGGTAAACGGGAGTCCATCTCCATTTTTGGTACCGATTATCCCACAGCTGACGGAACTTGTATTCGGGACTATATTCACGTCCAGGATTTAGCCTCTGCTCATGTTTTGGGGTTGGACTATTTGTTAAAGGGTGGGGATAGTGAAATCTTTAACTTAGGTAATGGCAACGGCTTCTCAGTCAAAGAAGTCATTGAGGCAGCCAGACTTGTAACTAAACAAGAGATCAAAGCTATAGAATGCGATCGCCGTCCTGGTGATCCGCCCGCTTTGGTCGGTAGTAGTGACAAAGCCAGAAAACTTCTGGGTTGGTATCCCCAATATTGCGATATAAATACCATCTTATCCCACGCCTGGCAATGGCATCAGAAGCGCCATGGGGTCACCGATGCTGGCCTTAGGGTTCCCGCAGCATAAAGGATTAAGGATTAAGGATTAATGATGTTAGGCTTAGGGGTTCTATGTAAGGTATATTGAAGTATTAACTATAATTGCCTAATCAAACGATGGAGTAGGAACATAGGGACAGGGTTGGCGATTGGCCGGATGTACCGGTGCGCTTACAGTCGTCGAATTAAATTTGCCACGGGTCGCACCGCAATGATAAACCTTTACTTCCCTGTGTTCTCTCTGTTTCCTTTATTTCCCTTCTTACCTAGTATTCTAAATTTCTATCTACCACACCCCTGAAACGTTCAACGCTTTAGGGGTTAGTGTCGTTCGTCGATTTTTTGTTTGATTAGATTAGGGTGTGGAAAGCGTGATAGTTGATCACACCTGAGATTATAGCACTTGAAACGGGAATACTGATTCTATGCGCCATTTTCCATTTCCCTGATTAAAGTGTTTATCTAGCAAAGTGTCAATCACCCCACCTAAATCGACAGGTAATGGTTGGTCTTCCTGAGATTTGAAGCTTAGCACTAAGGGTTTAGCTGGTAAGCACTTCCGAATAGCTCCCGAGTTGAGATTATCGGACAATTCCATAATTATGAGGTAAATTCAATTTTGTTACCCCGACTCCCGACTCCCAACTTCCTCTTTAGTGACCATTAGTGCGTGGTAATTGGGATATCTTGCTAAACCCAAGGGGACTAATCACTTTCACACGAGAGGTTGATCACCATGTATCGTGTACCAGTTTTCTCAAAATCCGATGAACAGAAAAGTTTCCCTAGTTGTCAGTGACTTGTCCGGTGGTGGTGCTATCCGGGCATTTTTGCTCGGACAAGTCCTGAAAAAGCTCAACTATGCCATAGAGATTGTGGGATTTATGTTTGGGAAGGAGTTATATGCCACTCCTCCCTCTGGTTTTACCATTACTTCCGTCCCTGGTGGTAAATATCCTGGAGTCTTAACCGCTGCCCGAGACCTGTTAAAAAAGATAGATGGCGATATTATCTATGCCGTAAAACCCAAACCCACCAGTTTTGGTCTGTCTGTGCTGAAAAAGTTTACTAGCCGTCGTCCAATCATACTGGATATGGATGATTGGGAACTAAGTTGGTATGGTGGCGACCAATGGCAGTATCGTCCGAGTCTTAAACAGTTCGGTAGGGATATTCTTACCAAAGATGGTCAATTGAAATATCCAGACCATCCCCTCTATATCAAATGGCTAGAAAAGTTTGTCAATTATGCTGACGCTATCACTATAGATACTCAGTTTCTCAAGGAACGCTTTGGTGGTGTCTATCTATCCAATGGTAAAGATACCGATATGTTTGACCCGGAGCAGTATGACCCAGAACTCAGCCGCAAGCGTTATGGGTTATCGGAGTATCGGGTGCTCATGTTTCCTGGTGCGCCACGACCCCACAAAGGAGTTGAAGATATTTTAGTAGCGCTAGAGTATCTCAATCAGCCAGACTTAAGATTGGTGATTGTCGGAGGCAGTCCCTATGATGATTATGATCAACAACTCATTAAAAAATGGGGACGTTGGATTCTTAAATTGCCCAGAACCCCAGTCGAAGAAATGCCAGAGGTTCTGTCAGCAGCTCATATTGTGGTGGTTCCCCAGCGAGATACTCTGGCGGCTAGAGCTCAGTTTCCCTTAAAATTGACAGATGGAATGGCAATGGCTAAACCAGTTTTGTCTACCCGTGTTGGGGATATCCCAACAATTTTAGGTGATACCGGTTATCTGGTTGAGCCTAGTTCGCCACAACAACTAGCTGAGGCGATTCAACAGGTATTTCAGAATCTAGATGCTGCCAATCATAAAGGACTTCAAGCCAGGGAGCTATGCGTAAAGTACCATAGTGTTGATGCCATGGCGGCAGTTCTTGCAGATGTTATTGCTGATTTATAATCTGCTAAGCTGTTCAACATATAATTTGGCTCACTAAGTAAAAGCTTTTTTGTTGACTGTTTATGCTTGAATGGAGCATACGTAAGTCT
This sequence comes from Moorena sp. SIO4G3, assembly GCF_010692305.1. NCBI lineage: Bacteria > Bacillati > Cyanobacteriota > Cyanophyceae > Coleofasciculales > Coleofasciculaceae > Moorena > Moorena sp. SIO4G3. The sequence goes on from NZ_JAAHIG010000064.1 coordinate 2,881, forward strand.
TCCCCTATACCAACAGTCAACAGTCAACACTCAACAATAAAGAAACAGTAATCATGTCTCCTAATCGATTACTCCTAAGCTACGCACTACGGCATCCGACCTGGATTGTATTGACTGTCCTGCTGGGATTTTCCAGTGCCATGTTTAATAGTGTTGGTACAACCATAATTGTGCCGTTAGTGCTGGAATTTTTAGGTCAAAAGAAACTAGAGCTAAGCAAAGCCCCGCCTATCATTCAGAAAACCATGGGTCTTTTTGAGGGCTTTGAAGGGGGCGATCGCTTGCTGATTATGGTACTTGTAGTTCTCTTAGCCATTGTCCTGAAAAATGTAGCTAACTATGTCAATATCTTAGTGTCTACCCATTTATCCAAAAAATTAATTAATACCTTTCGTAAAGAAGGGATTAAATTACTTCTGGATGTGGATCTAGATTTTTATGCTAAGACCAAAATTGGTGATATTATAAATCGGATTAGTCAAGAAATTGGTCGAGGTGCAAATGCCATTAAAATTGCCATTCAATTATTTACGACGGTAATCACAATTTTTGTATTTGTATTTCTTCTAATCTCGATTTCGTGGCAACTAACTATTGCAACAAGCATTCTATTACTTGGTGTATTCGTCATTAATCAAATTTTTGTTAAGCGCTCTAAAGAATTTGGTAAGGTTCTATCAGAAAAATCCCGAGGATATTCAGGAGCATTACTGGAAATTTTAACGGGAATTAGGTTAATTAAATCAGTTAGTAGTGAACAAGATGAATATCAACGAATTGAAAAATTTATTGATGAACGGGAACAGGCTGAATTTCAATCTCAAGCTAATTTTGCGGCAATTAACCCCATTAATGAAGTCTCGGGAATATTGGCAATTTTAGCCATCGTCTTTGTGGGCAAAAATCTCCTGTTGAAAGATAGTTCAGCAGAAGAACTGGAAGCGATATCTACTGTTTTGGGGATTTATTTATTCTTACTATTCCGTTTGTTACCAGTAATCAGTCAGTTGAATGGGCAAAGAAGTCGGTTTGCTAATGTGTCTGCTAGTACAGCAATCGTGGCTGATTTTTTGCGGCGAGACAACAAACCGATCATGAGCAATGGCAAAAATATCTACACCAAGCTATCCCAAGAAATTCGCATTGACAATCTCTCGTTTGCCTATCCTGGTCATCAGGATTCGGTACTCAATGGGGTGAATTTGTCGATTCCTAAAGGCACTACTATGGCATTGGTAGGTGCTTCCGGTGCCGGTAAGTCAACCTTGGCAGATTTGTTGCCACGATTTTATGACCCAGTTGAAGGACGAATCACTATCGATGGCACAGATTTGAAGGATTACGATATCAGTTCCCTCAGACAAGCGATGGGGGTTGTCAGTCAGGATACGTTTTTATTTAATAATTCGGTGCGCAACAATATTGCTTATGGAATGAAAGATGTTACCGAGGCAGATATTATTGCAGCAGCGAAACGAGCCAATGCCTATGAATTTATCATGCAATTACCCCAAGGGTTTGATACCAAAGTAGGCGATCGCGGTGTACTCTTATCCGGTGGACAACGCCAACGCATGGCCATTGCCCGGGCGCTGCTGCGGAATCCAGATATTTTAATTTTAGATGAAGCAACCAGTGCCTTAGATACGGTTTCCGAACGGCTAGTACAACAAGCTATTGATGAACTCTGTCGCGATCGCACAACGGTAGTGATTGCTCACCGACTGTCCACGATCCAAAAAGCTCATCAAATCGTGGTTATGGATAAAGGGCAAGTGGTTGAGATTGGCACCCATGAAGAACTGCTTAAGAAGGAGGGTTACTACTCTCGTTTGTACAAGATGCAGTTTGAGCACAATAGCGATGGAGAGGTTAAAAATGTCGTAAAAAAGGAGTTAGTCAAGACCTCCCATGAAGTGCGAACTCACCTGACCCCAATGATTGTTTGCTTGCAGTTAGTGGTTAATGACCTAGTGGATAGCCCTCAGGAACGTCAGGAATTAACTGAAGAAGCCTATCACTCAGCAGTTCGTCTGCTTAAAACCTTGGAGTATTTAGAAGAAAGCTCAGCTATCAAATCAATAGCCTGACCTGAGTTAGTAAGCATTCAGCCGTCAGCATAAGCGCTACGCGCACGCGTGCGCGTTCAGCTATCAGCATAAGCGCTACGCGCACGCGTGCGCGTTCAGCTATCAGCCATTAGCTTATGCGCTATGGGCACGCTACTTTACGAACAGCTTTTGAATACAATAAGCTGACCACTAACCGCTGACGGCTGACAGCTGACGGCACCTCAAGCAGCGTGCGCGTAGCGCATATGCTTAGCTTAGTTATAAGGGTTTGAGCTTGCTATTAAATGAATCTAGGGTTAATTTGGGACTGTATCTTCCCTAAACTCATTTGCCTCAAAGCCTTATCTACTAAGCTTTTTAGGGCTCATTTCACCCACTAAGCTACACCTCACCAACAGCAATAAAGCTGAAACCACTATCTTCAGGACGATCGGGTGTTGAAGTTTGGCATACGAAGTAATTAGGTCGAATATCAACGACTGAAATAGACATTTGAAAACTTAGCCAAGAATGCCCAGAAATTGTACAGGTTACTCCAGGAATTTCTGCAAATGGCTGATCAAACACCACAAAGTAAATCCCGTCCCGCTTTTTGTCAACCTTGAAGCCTTTACCAGATAAAATATCGCCGTTTTCCCTAACAACACCGAAGATATGAGTGTCATGCTCATCATGAGATGTAACCATTGTTTAAACTAACTCCTGTTAGATTGACTGTTTATAAAGGGTTGTAGGAAAAAAGAATTGATTACATTCTTTGGTTTCACTACACATGGCGATTTTAGTAAGTAGTGGGACAAAAGTAAACGGCACTATATAGCATTTTTAAATGATTCGTGAAATATATTGGCTAAAGTAATCGCTATAACCTTTTACCAGCAATGATTCCAGATTTGTATGATTTTACAAATGATTTAGAATTGTCTATATTAACTTTTATAAAATCCAGCGATTGCGCTACGCGCAGGCTACGCCAACGCTCTCAAGGGCAACGATTGTGTATATTAATTAACTTATTAATAAGACTACCTTTATCAGGGTAAACGCATCTTATAAAGATATTCCAAATGCCGTCATGACCATCATCCAAGCAGAACAGTGGCGTGCCTAGGGGCTGTTGTTTGACCCAACTGAGTAAAGCAGCTATAGTTAGGTGAGCATATGACAATCAGGGAATGATCTATCAACCACCACGCCCAAAAATTCCTGAGTGTAGCTGGCAACGCCCCCTGGGACTAGGCTGGGATAACCCTTATACTGTCCGTTACCCAAGTAATCTTGATGATGGTCCCTGGCACGGCATGCCCTTGGGTGGATTTGGGGCTGGTTGTATTGGTCGCTCTCCCCGAGGAGATTTTAATTTATGGCACTTGGATGGGGGAGAACACATCTTTAAAAGCCTCCCCCCTTGTCAATTTAGTGTATTTGAACAACCAGAGCATTCTCAGCCGATGGCTTATGGGTTATGCACTCAACCACCAGAGGATGGTAAGCTGGGCTCTTGGGAATGGTATCCAACCCAAGGCAAAGGTGAGGAAAACAGCTCAGAGGTTTCTGGTCACTACTATGCTTTGTATCCTCGCAGTTGGTTTACCTATAAAAATGTCTTTCAGACTGAACTAACCTGTGAGCAGTTTTCCCCGATTTGGGCAGGATGTTATCAGGAAAGTAGTTACCCAGTGGCGGTGTTTGAGTGGACGGCTCACAACCCTACTGATACCCCCATTACCGTTAGCATCATGCTCACTTGGCAGAATATGGTGGGTTGGTTTACCAATGCTATTAAAAATCCCGAGGTGCGGGTAAGGGATGATGGTAGTCCGGTGTATGAGTACCAGCCTCGGTGGGGAGATAGTACGGGGAATTTGAATCAGTGGATTGTGGATCACTATCGGGTCGGATTTGTTCTAGACCGGGTGAGACTGGGGGATGAGATTAAAGAAGGGGAAGGGCAATTGTGCCTGGCTACAGTTACTAATCCCAGTGTGGAGGTATATTACCACGGTCGCTGGAATCCAGTTGGTGATGGTGCTGAGGTTTGGGATACCTTTGCTACGGATGGTAGCTTGGTAGACCATCAAGATGAAACCCCAGCGGCACCAGGAGAACAAATTGCGTGCGCGATCGCAATTCGCTTTACCCTTCGTCCAGGTAAAACCCGCAAAATTCCTTTTATTCTGACTTGGGACTTCCCGGTGACAGAATTTAAATTAGGTATTAACTATTACCGGAGATACACGGACTTTTTTGGACGCAACGGTAATAATGGCTGGTCAATGGTGCGCACTGCTCTCAAGCACCATGATCTGTGGCGAGAAAAAATTGAATCATGGCAAGAACCGATCTTAAATCAGCAGGATTTACCCAATTGGTTCAAGATGGCCTTGTTTAATGAGCTGTACTTGCTCACCGATGGCGGTACTCTCTGGACAGCAGCAACTGAACTTGACCCAATTGGACAGTTTGGTGTATTGGAATGTCTAGATTACCGTTGGTACGAAAGCCTGGATGTGCGGCTCTATGGTTCTTTTGCCCTAGCAATGCTGTGGCCGAAACTGGATAAAGCGGTGCTAGAAGCCTTTGCCCGAGCTATCCCGACCAGCGATGAAACACTGCGTATTATTGGCTACAATCAATCTCAAGCTGTACGTAAAATTGCGGATGCTACGCCCCATGACCTAGGAGCTCCCAATGAGCATCCTTGGCAACAGACCAATTATACTAGCTACCAGGATTGTAACCAGTGGAAAGATTTAGCTAGTGACTTTGTCTTACAAGTCTATCGGGATTTTGTTTTCTCTAGCGCTACAGATATAGAGTTTTTGTGGGAGTGCTGGTCATCCATTGTCAAGGCACTGGCTTATCTCAAGGGGTTTGACCAAGATGGAGATGGCATACCAGAAAACTATGGGGCACCAGATCAGACTTTTGATGATTGGCGATTGCAGGGAGTAAGTGCTTACTGTGGGGGGTTGTGGTTAGCGGCTTTGGAGAGTGCGATCGCAATTGGAGAAATTCTGACCAAGAATTATCCACCAACATCTCCATTAATCGAAGTACCAGAGCTAGAGTCCATTCAAGACACCATTGAGTGCTATCGCCAATGGTTAGCACAAGCCCAACCAATTTATCAAGAAAAGCTGTGGAATGGCCAGTACTATCAACTAGATAGTGAAAGTGGCTCAGATGTGGTGATGGCAGACCAGTTATGTGGTCAATTTTATGCTCAGTTACTGGGATTACCGGATATTGTACCCCCAGAGTGTACTCTCTCAGCCCTCAAGACTGTGTATGATGCCTGTTTTTTAAAGTTCCATGAGGGTCAACTGGGAGCAGTTAATGGAGTCAGACCCGATGGCACACCAGAAGATCCCGATGCGACTCATCCGATGGAAGTGTGGACAGGAATTAATTTTGGATTAGCAGCATTTCTGATTCAGCAAGGCATGAAGGATGAAGCTTTACGTATGACTGAAGCAGTCGTAGGGCAGGTTTATGATCATGGCTTGCAATTTAGGACACCAGAAGCGATTACAGCAGCAGGGACATTCCGGGCTAGTCACTATTTGCGAGCCATGGGGATTTGGGCAGTTTATTTAATGCTTAACGATAATACCAACTAGAAAAAGACAGGTAATGGCGGGGGTTGTTTACCCTTAGTTATGGCATTAGTGATGCGATGCTCCTTGGCCTTGGCCTATTGGCCACGCTACGCGAATGGACCACGCGGGGCGCGTTTGGAGCCGCTACGCGAACCTATTGCCACACTATCAGCAAAATGGGCTAATCGCTGGTTTCCCAACAAAACATCCCATAGCAAAATTTTCTAATGTCCTGATTATCAACTAACCAATAAGAAGGTAGGTAAGGGAGCAAGCCTGATTGACAGTCCAAGCTACAGAAGCTTGGGTATCATCAGGATCATAGTTAATTTTATTGCTGTTTCGGTAAATTTTTTACCTGGTTGAGTGACTTTTTCTCTGCCAGAGATTATTTTAACATAGTGAAACCAACCTTGGCAATAATTTGCTTTGGTTTCGCTACTCCTCAACTGCTCTCTAGATAAAATCAAGGGTTTTAGGAGTAAAGTCAGTCAACCAGATTTGTTACTTATAACCATTGAGCTATCAGCACTTCAACAGTCAGTTTTTCAATAAATGAAAACTTACAAATTTGGCTGAGGGGAGCGAGTATATGAGTTATCTTCCACAACCTTGGCCTTGGCCTATTGGCCACGCGGGGCGCGTTTGGGCCACGCTACGCGAACAATCATCAGATCGCTGATAGCTCTAGGCTGAATGCTTACTGTTCCGTTAGTCTAACTTTCGGGAATTATCTAAGTATAGCCTCTGACTTGGAGTGGTCAATTACAGATAAAACAAACAATTAAAAGGATAAAATCATGAAATTCACTTACCGTGGTATTACCTATGAAAATGAACCGGTAACTTTTGAGATGAAATCAGAAAAAATTGTTGGTAAGTATCGTGGTGTCCGTTGGCGACAGCCAAAGCTCAACGGTGTGCTTTTACCGGAAGCGATCGCCAAATTAAAGTATCGTGGGGCATATTATCTCCACGTTCTTTGGGGTAAACCGATTGATTTTACTAAGCAACGTTACGGAGTTAAGCATCCTTGTTCTAAATAGCTAAGCTATTGGCTTGTCCTGCATCAGCTATAGCGCCAATTGGCCTTAGCTGAATGCTTAAATACATAAGCTATAGAGTATCTTGAAATTTTTACTTAAGTTAGGGGGTAATCCATCATCGCAACACTATTACTAAAGTAAGGCAAAAGGCTTTCATGGGTTACCCAAATTGCTACAATACTTTACAGAATACTATAGATGCTTTAAATGCCTTCCTGTAGGTAGGGCTGTTTCAAACTTTAATAAGTTAACGATTATTGGAGATAGGGGGATAGGGGGATAGGGGGATAGGGGGATAGGGAAATAAACTAAAATTTCCCGAAAAATCCGCCAATTTAGTCATTAAAATCTGACAAATTAGTTGGGAGGAAGCAACTCCAATGACTAACAATTCGTGATTCGGCCTTCGAGGAGGGTTAGATAAATTTGGCCAAAATTATGACATATCGCGCTCCTTTTCTCCCCATCTCCCCATCTCCCCATCTCCCCATCTATTTTTGGCGAGAATGAAACAGCCCTGCTTCCTGTAGAGGGGCGGAAAGCCCGTTATATCCTTGGGACGCTTCTGAAACAAGAAAACCTCTGGATGATTGATTCAGCTAGTGCGTCTCCTTATAGCTAGAAACTGGTGGCGAACACCAGGTTATGATATAGATTAGTAGCCAAAGACTAACTAATCGAAACTAATAACCTAATAACCGATGGATGGATATGGCTGGAAGCTCCACCCCTGCACCGGACAACGGAAGTTCAGTAGCACTCTTTCTCAGGAGAAGGACAAAGGCTTCCGTTCGCGTAGCGTGGCCCAAAGGCCATAAGAAAGTCAAAAACATTGTCAACAAGTCGAATTATGGAGCTAAGATAAAGGCAGAAAAACTTGCACCAATTCTAATAGGTGCCCTTGACCATGGCGAATTAAATTCGCCATGGGTCGCACCTGAGGATGGCAAACTGATCACCGCTCCTGCAAAATCGACACTCCAATACACTCCCTCTGGTTCCATAGAAACCGTGCGTTCAACGTCTTCAATCAGGATAAAAAGCAGAAGTCACTCGGCGAAGGAATTAGTCACAAGGTCTTTTACAACAGTCTTCTGGAAGTAAAACGGACACATCAACCTCAAAGGTAACTAAAAGGGAATAAGTCCCCCTAGGATCGAGGCCTAACCTATTGGAGTTAGATAAAATCTAAGCTCTATGATAGAGTAAAATTAAAAATAGTAGGCAAAACAACCTATCAAATACAAACCTATATTTAGATACTGCGAATTAGCATTTGTCTTATGACTAACTGATTCAGAAGCGAATAGTAGCAGGTGCTTACAAATTTTTTCCGATATCCACCCTAAGGTAATACTAGTTAAGAGGTTTTGCGTTTTATTCGATAGTAATTATGTCCCATCATCTCATCTTCAGAGAATCACGGACTCAGGTTTATGTACCTGTGAAAATTGCATCCTCACCTCCATCTACCAATCCCAAGACTTCTGTCTCTGCTGGGCAACTGGGGAGTTTGAATCATTGGATGTTTGTGTCTATTGGACTAGCTTTAGTGGTGATTGGATTAGTGCTGTATGGTAAGCTCCAATTCAAGGATAAGGACAAAAAGCTGAAATTGGAGCAGTATAAAACTGCTGATCTTCGGAAAAAGTTAAAGCTGGCGCTTAATACTATCCGGAAAATGGAATCCAATCCTGATTTGGTTCACTCGCGGGAATTTAATCTGGATTACCTCAGAATGCGAATGGAAGAAGAAGTATTCCACTTTGCAGTTATCAATCAAATTAAAATTAGAATAAAACAGTTAATCAGTATAGCATTACGACCTACTCAAGACTCTAGAAATGTTATCGGTGTTGCTAGTACGTCAGGTCGTCAAATTAATGAAACATTTGATGTTAAGTACGAGACAGAAATTCGAGGTAAACGCAGTGTGGGAGTGCTTTTCCGCATTCAAGTTAAATTAATGAAATTACCCACTCAACGCACCTCGGCAACCGTTAGCCAAATTATTGACTGTATAGAAACATTTCTTAGTCCAGATGCAGAAAATGATACCTGGCAACCAACAATTCAAGGACGTATTGTTTGCATGCGTTGGGATCAAAAGGCAAAACCAACGCCATTATTAGTATTAGAACAATCCACTGAAGGGGTTAATGTGACTCTAAGAACCAAACGAGTTGGTATGACGTAATACCAATTTTATTCATAGTAGTTCTTAATGGTTTTAGGGAATAGCGAGTAGGGAGTAGGGAGTTTGGGGAGATGGGGAGATGGGGAGATGGGGAGATAAAATTGGTATTAGCAATTAGCCATTAGCCATTAGTCATTACTGATTACCAATTACCGATTACCAATTACCGATTTCCCAAGCTTTGTCTTGATGCAGCGCGGTTATGGGGACGTTGCTGAATTAAGGAATGAATGCGCAATCATCTGATGCATGTTAAAGCCCCCTAAATCCCCCAATTTTGGGGGACTTGTCTTGATGCAAAGCGCGAGTGGGGGAAACCACGGCAGTCGCTCATGGTTTGTTCGCGTTCGCCTTTGGCGTGGCCTACGGCCAAGCGTGGCCTACGGCCAAGTTACCGTAAGACAGTTGAGCCTTGTCTTGATGCAAAGCGCGAGTGGGGGAAACCCCCAAGACCGCGCAAATCACGCTAATCAATAAGTTTTACCCCTTTTCTGCATAGCCGACCAACCATAAAGGCGAGCCTGTCTAAGGTTTCGTCTCCGGGGGAACCCCCTTTGGCGGCGCTGCCTTCCCAAGACCGCGCTGCATCGCTTGAACGTCTTATTCCCCCCAGAATTGGGGGGTTAGGGGGGCAAAACCATACCCAGAATCAGCAACGCCGTCATGGGGGAAACCACGGCAGTTGCTGGGGGAACGGCAGTCGCTCATGGTTTTGGGTCTGTGTGCGGAACCTGCGTCCGCACCTTGTAAGCCCCGTGGAAACCCCCACATGAAGGCAGGGCTGTTTCATTCTCATGAATAAATTGTCTTTTTCTACGGTTGAAAGGCAGCTGGGGTGCTGGAGAGAAGGTTTTTTTAAGGTTAAAAATACCTTTTTATGAATAAAAATTCCCCCTATCTCCCTATCTCCCTATCTCCCCACCTCCCCAGCAATCGCATTTGAGTCCGACTTTGAAACAGCCCTGCCACATGAAGGCGCTGCCTCCCCAAGACCGCACTGCCTCCCCAAGACCGCGCTGCCTCCCCAAGACCGCGCTGCACCGCTGCTCCCTGCTCCCTGTTCCCAGATCCGCTGTTCCCTTTGCTATATAGGGTGCCTTATTAAGGCACCCTACTATTTATAGAGTTTGGTTTCCAGTTTGAGGTAAGTCCTCTTTGGGTATTCCTTAACCAATTTTTTAAACAGGCTTTAATAATCTTTATGCAGCTAATAAATTGATTTCGATACTATAGATAATAAACGAGTAAAATACTCACAATGTTTATTAATCCTAGGGGGTGGTTCGGGAAGATTATTCCTTCCCATACACCAAATCAGTATACAGATATTTCTACAAAGAAAGATACATCATCACAGGATAACACTCCGTTAAAACCAGCTAGATTAGGTTTCCTACTAGCTGTTTTTTTTCCCCTATTCGGAGCAATTTCAACAGCTCGGGATGGGGAGGGAGTGCAACGGATGGAAAAACAAACCCAAACTTGGTTTTTCAAACTTAGGGGTCCGGTGACTGGCCCAGACAATATAGTGATTTTGGCAATTGATGAGGAGTCTCTGAATTTAAATCAATCCTATGATGATAATGATGAGTCTCAAGCACTAACTGATTTAGAACTTATCAAGAGCTGGCCCTGGAAACGAGCTGCTTATGCTAAAGCGATTGAGCGTGTAATGGCTGCTGGAGCTAAGTCTGTTGCGGTCAGTATTGTGTTAGATAGTCCCAGTAGTTACGGTGAGGCAGATGATCAACGGTTGAGAGAGGTGCTAGAAAATTATGGCGAAAAGGTTACTCTGGCCGCTATATATGATACTTACGAAACTGTTGAAGGTGAGGCTATCAAGCTAGTTAAGCCAAATTCTTTGTTTGAGACACCCCAGCTATCTGTAGGTTCGATTAATTATCCCATTGAGCCAGATGGCAGAATCTATCGTCTAGCCAATCAGTTTCCCAAAGTTTGGGCTAAGAATAATCCAGAATTGGCACAAACATCTGATCAGCTGATTTTTACAGTACCTTCCTTTAATGAGGCTACCTTGGCCAAAAGGCCACGCTACGCGAAGGCAGCTGCTCAGGAATCAGGACTGAAGACGAAGCCCAAACCAGAGAATATTTTCTTCTACGGTTCGGATGCATTTAGATCTATTCCCTTTTGGTATGTCTTAGATGATAATCGCTGGCACACTCGCCTAGACGATGGTAAGTATTTCCAAGACAAGATTGTGTTAATTGGACCAACTGCTAGCTCATTACCAGATTTTCATCGGACTCCTGTGTCCGACAGAATGGCTGGGGTAGAAATCAATGCTAATGCGATCGCAACACTACTCGAAGGTCGTACCATTGTTCAAGCAATTCCCAATCCTATCCACAGAGGAGTGTTGATCTTCTTGGGGGTTAATGTCGTCAGGTACTTATTAAGTCGGATTAAGCGATGGCAAGTTTGCCTAGGCTGGACAGTGCTCGGGGTAATCACTTGGGGAGAAATCAGTTATCTATTTTTCGTGTATGAGGGGCTAATTTTGCCTACAGCAGTCCCTATAGTTAACATAACTCTCAGTGGTGTTTTCTGTAGCGCTATGGGAGCAATGCAAGACCTGAAGAATAAACAGCAACTACGCCAAACTCTCAAACATTACGTTTCTGCCCCCATTGTCCAAGAAATTATCTCTGGACAAGATGATTTACGCAATTTGCTGGAGGAAAGGGAAGAAGAACTATTTGCTACTAAGTTAAGTGGACGCTATCAAATCATCAAACGACTTAGTGCTGGAGGATTTGGCGAAACCTTTATTGCTGAAGACACCCAGCGACCGGGAAATCCGCACTGTGTGGTCAAACAGCTCAAACCTGCTAGCAATAATCCTCAACACTGGCAACTGGCTCGACGGTTATTTCAAACGGAAGCAGAAATTCTCGAAAAGTTGGGCAAACATCACCAAATCCCTGAGCTGTTAGCCTATTTTGATGAAAATCAAGAATTTTATCTAGTTGAAGAGTTTATTAAAGGTCATCCTCTCAGCGATGAGTTACCAGGGAAACCTATTCCTGAAGCCAACGTCATTGCCATAGTGGTAGATATTCTAAAGGTATTGCAGTTTGTCCACAGTCACAGTGTGATTCACCGAGATATTAAACCCGATAATCTAATTCGGCGCAAATCAGATCAGAAGCTGGTGCTAATTGACTTTGGCGCTGTTAAAGAAATTACTAATCAATTGCATTCAAGACGAAACCTGACTAATTTCACTGTCGCCATTGGTACTAAAGGTTATATGCCTAATGAACAAGCTGTGGGTAGTCCAAGATTTAACAGTGATATTTATGCCACAGGTATGATTGCTGTGCGATCGCTTACTGGCATAACTCCTAGCAAATTACCCACAGATCCCATAACTGGAGAAGTAATTTGGCTCGATAAGGCACAGGTCAGTCCTGAATTAGCTACAGTGGTCAACAAAATGGTGCGCTATAGCTTCCGAAGTCGCTACCAGTCGGCTGAGGAGGTATTAGAAGCACTGAAACCTTTAACCAAAACCTTGCCAACATTCTCGTTTAGTAGCCTTGATTCATCGGTAGCGCTAGAATCTGAGGCTTCCACCGTGCCAGCACCACAGAAAACCATGGTTGATAGTGACTGTTCGAGTTCACAGAAAACTGTTCCGTTGTCGGAATCTACCACAGTGCTAGAGGAGGAAACCATGGTTGATAGTGACTGTTCGAGTTCACAGAAAACTGTTTCGTTGTCGGAATCTACCACAGTGCTAGAGTCTAAGGAAACCTTATTCTAGTGATTATAGCGGTTTTTAATTAGGTGAGGTACAAATTTTGGAGTTTTAGGGAACAGGGAACAGGTAACAGGTAACAGGTAACAGGTAACAGGTAACAGGTAACAGGTAACAGGTAACAGGTAACAGGTAACAGGTAACAGGTAACAGGTAACAGGTAAAAAATCCTGTGTACCTCATTAGGCTGTAAACCGCTATAGTCAGTCAATAGGGCAGTTGAATGTTGAGTGTCCACTTTCAAGATTAAACCTTCAACCTTCAACCTAGCAACCTGGTAACCTTGAACCTTCAACCTGCTAACCTTAAGCCACTGCTAGAGGATTCAACCATCGCAAAATTTCCCGTTGCAAGCGATTTAAATCGCGATAGACTTCTTGCTTGACCCACTGACCTACGGCATCCAATGGGGTAAACACTGCCCCTGGGTTTAAGGTGACATCTTGCCCTAAAGGTGTTAAATGATTTCCTGGTATCCGCTGTAGGACAACCATATTTGGAAAACGTTTCTGTAAGGCTTGGGTCAAGCTAACACTTTGGTCAATCTCGTCATCAGTGAATTTAATCAGTAAATTACGCTGGATTTGATAGCGTTGAGTAATCAGAGAGTTAGTTTCTTGGGGTGAGGGAGTAAACTCGAGCTGGAAGACAGGATTGAGGTTTAACTGTTCCACAAAGGGAATAGCACGGTCAGCGGAATAGTTGTTATAGGAAATCAAGATATTACCAGCTCGTTCTACACTGAAGAGGCTGCCAATCAACAAATGTAGTTTGCACCCCATGCTGTGGCCGATACCATAGATGGGTAGATACCGTTTCCGTAAAGCATTGGTTACCTGTAAGCGATTGAGAGTAGTCTCGAAGCGGTTGAGTACATCTCGTGCGATCGCAATATGGTCGAGGGTATTCACAAACGGTGTCGCAATCACTGCATACCGTTGACGTGCTAATTCTTCCAGTAACAATCGGTAGGTTACTTGGGGAGCTGTAGCAATAAACGCCCCACCCAGGAAATGGATAATCCCAGTGGGACGATTGGGGATTAAAACCCAGTTACCAGATATTTCTTGCCAGTCCATGCCATACTCTATAGGGTTTACTTCTTTTATTGTAAAGATGTTTGTAGAGTACTCTAGAGTATGGTATTAATCTAGCAATATCTAGAAGTTAATAATTCTGAATTTACAATTGAGAATTCTCTTGACCTGGTACCATTAGTCGAAATTCATAAGTGTTGGGAGTAGACAATAATTCTGCACCCCTAGGATTAAGGTATCGCCCGTTTAATTTTAACTTCATGCGACTCTTGAAGCTAGCAGCGCAGTAGCTAGGATTAGTATTAGCTCCAGGTGTGAAGGAAATCCTGTATTGAATTTCTCCTAGTGTAGGGTAGGCTTCGATATTAGGTAAATCTTGAGTAACACTAGTCATATCTTCAATTATTAACTCTTTACCGCACTCATTAATAATTTGCTTGTTAGAAGCTAAGGCTTGAATTGTCGAGGTAATAAATTCTGATGCGGTGTTGATATCACCAATAACTGGTTCTTGAGCATTTAACCCTGAAGCAAAAGCGAAAACCATAGCAGTTGCAGCAGCAATTAACGTATTTTTTACCTTCATCTTGAGCCTCGTTTAGTTGAGATTGATTATGAGCACACAGTTGAGAACAAATCTTGAGTGCCCATGACAATTAGCACTGCTAATGGCGCAGTATCAGGAAAACTGGTTAGCAGCACTTATCCATACAATTCCCCAAAGTGTCTAGTTAGGGAACAGTCTATAGGCAACTATGGGTAGAGGGGAGATGAAGAAGATGAGGACTAGTGATTTTATTAAAAAATGCTATACTTAATAGATAGATTTCCAACTATTTTGAATGAGATTGAGACTTTATTAGCTTCTGACAAAAGAAGCTAATAAAGAATCGTAACTAACTCACTAAAGATTCAGCACTGACCTTAGTCAAGTCTCGAATCTGCTCAATCAAATTGTTAATACCATCAGTATTGAGGCGATAACTGATGGGATGGGCAATCAGTCGTGCTGTACTCTCATACAAAATGTCAATTTCAATTAAGCCATTCTCTTTTAAGGTACGACCTGTGGACACCAAGTCCACAATTGCCTCCGACATCCCGGTAATCGGACCAAGTTCAACAGAACCGTAGAGGGGGATAATTTCCACTGGCAAATCCAGGTTATTAAAATATTCCCGAGCACAGTGAACAAACTTGGAGGCTACGCGACCATGAGCTGGCAAATCCAAAGGGCTTCGATAAGAGCTAGCTGCACGAACGGCCAATGACATGCGACAATAACCAAAGTGTAAGTCACCTAAAGTAGCCACTGCCGGGGTTTTTTCCCGTAGCACATCGTAACCAACTATCCCCAACTGAGCTTGACCATATTCCACGTAAACCGGTACATCTTGAGCTCGTACCAGTAGAGCTTGAGCAGTTTGACTGGGGTCTTCAATCTGGAGTTGGCGGTTGGCGGAGTCTAGGAAGGTACTAAAGTCTAAGCCAACGGATTGCAGTAGCTTGATGCTGTCTTTTAGGAGTGCGCCTTTGGGTAATGCGATGGTAATCATATGGGGAGCTTCGGGAGCTTTGGCAGGGGGTAAATTAGTTCACTGATCAGATCAACTATACCTGTAGAAGCTCAATTATAGAAGCCCATGCTCCTCAAATTACCACCAACCCGATCATGTCCAGTTGAATAATTATGATTCCGGGGGGTACGTCATTAGTTATTTGTTAAACCTTTAAATCAGGAATCAGCTCTAGCACAGTTTTTTTAATGAAATCCCGCTGATAAAAGTCAGGATCAACAATCCTTCGATTCCAGACCACAATGTCTAAATCTATACAGCGCGGTCTATTTTTATTGGGTAGGTGCGCTTTCCGTTGGCGAATTAAATTCGCCACGGGTCGCACCTCTTGTTTAAGTTTTTGACGAAAGGTCTCAAAACCGTCTTCTGTATGAATTAAAAAGGCACCATTTAGAAAATCAGGTTGCTCAGTAAAGCCTATGGGTTTTGTTATGTAAAAGCGAGATTCATTAACAAAAATACCAGTTTTTTATAAAATAGATTTGGCTAGTTTTATATTTTTATGAGGTTCAATGTTAGAGGCAACACTTACTACCACTTCATTCACTACCACTTCATTCATCGTTTAGCACTCAATTCTATAGACACAGAATCGTAAAATCGCAAAGCAAAAGGTTTCTAAACTTTTACCTTAGCCCATATTATCCGGGGATTTTCCATTACAATATCTAAAATCATCTGGGTTAGCTTTTCTAGTAAATTAAACTCACTTTCTTCCACTGCTTTAATTACACGCTTGCTTAGGGTTTTATAATTTAGGGTATCTTCAACGCGATCGCTTTACCAATCCTTTTGGTTCCACCTGTAACCAATGCCCAAGCCATACTGGTTTGTCTTTCTATGCCTTAAATTCAAATTAATATTTGATGAATTTTATCTTAACTAAGATAGTATAATTAAGTAGGTGGGCATAAATAAACGTTAAAAATCAAAATAGTAAAATGAAGCTGAAAGCCTTTATTTAAGGGGTTTTAAGCATTTTGAATCTCAATCGCTATTTTACTGATAATTAAGCCCACCTACTTAGTAGCTTGTCGTGTCTATCAATGACTTGGCTGTTAACTACAGGTAGTAGGCTTCGTTAATAACCCAAGCTACAGATAAAGTCGCTGCGTAAGTCCTATAATTGTGTTGATAGTCAACCGTCAACCGTCAACTATCAACAACATCAATGCGTATCCTTTTAGTAGATGATGAAATTGAGCTGACTGACCCCCTGTCTCGGGTATTAACTCGTGAAGGTTACACTGTAGATGTGGCTTACAATGGTGCCTCAGGAAATGAGTTAGCTTGCGTTGGCGCTTATGACTTGTTAATCTTAGACTGGATGCTACCGCACATGTCTGGGTTAGAAATTTGCCAACAAATGCGATCGCATGACACCACTACCCCAGTTCTTTTTCTAACCGCCAAGGACACTGTAGATGACCGAGTGATGGGATTAGATGCTGGTGCTGACGACTATCTAGTTAAACCATTTGAACTGCGGGAGTTACTCGCTAGAGTCCGGGCTCTGCTTAGGCGTTCTGCTGCGACGGATGCCAATCCCAGCCAGCGGTTACGGGTTGGACAAATAGAATTAGACTTAACCAATCAAATAGCTTATCGCCACGGACGCCCAATTGAGCTATCGGAAAAAGAAAGCCAACTGCTAGCGTACTTCATGAGCAATGTTGGTCTATTATTATCCCACAAGCAAATTTATCAACATTTGTGGCCATCTGAGGAAATCCCAAAAAGTAACAATTTAGCTGCTCTAGTTCGTTTGTTGCGTCGCAAAATCGAAGTTAAGGGTTCTGTACCTCTGATCCATACAGTTTATGGTAAGGGTTATCGGTTTGGTTGATTGTTATTTGTTAATAAATAATTTAAATTATTTATTGATTAGCCTGACTACAGGGGCTAAAGGAAATGCGATGCAGCCGACATGGTCCGTATTTTTGCAGTGCTAACCGATGCTTTTTGGTACCATAGCCCATGTTGGCTGTCAAATCATACTCTGAATACTTGGTAGCTAGACGAATGATTAAATCATCACGCCACACCTTGGCTACAATACTGGCTGCAGCAATATGAAGCGATCGCTGATCCCCCTTTACTAGATTTCGTTGTGCTATCGGTAAATCTGGCAACCCGTGTAACCCATCAATCAGACAAATATCGGGCTTAACTTTTAATTTAAGCACAGCCCGTTTCATAGCTAACAATGAGGCTTGTAAGATATTGAGCTGGTCAATTTCTGCACTAGTGGCATAACCAATAGTCCAATCCAGTGCCAATCCCTGAATTTCTTGAGACAGCCTTTGGCGTCGTTTCCGGGACAACTTTTTACTATCTTTAACGCCAGCTATAGCCAGTTGTGGCAGGACAGATACAGGTAAAATCACTGCTGCTGCCACAACTGGACCAAATAAGGCACCTCGCCCTACTTCATCTACTCCAGCCACTAAGGAAGGAGTACCGGATTGATCCGGTAACTCAAACACTTCAGTGACTTTGTCCGTTGTCATTTATCTGCTGAAGAGCGGCGACGGCGGCGGCGCACGATGGGGGGACTGTTAATGGTGCCATTTGGACTACTGAGTTGATCAGATCCAGTTTCTGGAATTGGTGTGGCAGCACTAGATTCCACCAAGTCTGATTCGTCTAACTCTAGCTGATCGTCGATGGAGGATTGACTATTAGTTGAATCGGTAGTTGAATCGGTAGTTGAATCGGTAGTTGAATTGGATAATTCTTCTTCATTATCCTCGATTTTTTCTCCCGGCAGTAACACTGAGATAATTGCTGACCTAGGATCTTTCACCTCTCGGTCTAAATTTAGTATAGGGGAAATGCCCATCAACGCATAAACATCTTGTTCTTCTGGGCTCATTTCAACCCTGACCAATTCTGGTGGTTCTTTCTCTTGAGCAAACTTGACTAGCTGGGGTTTTTCTACTCCTGAGGTCGATACGTCGGTTTCTGTGATGGCATCAAAGTTGGATGAGACAGAGATCACCCGATTGACTCCCCTAGTAATTGGTTCTTCCCTAATCACCGGGTCATCAATACGACGGCGGCGGCGCCGGCGATTATTTACCGCTCCCCGTTCCTGATAACTGGGGTGATTGAGCAAGTCCAAATCATTATCATTCTCAGAAGATAAGTCTACGGGTTCGGGGAACTGTGGAATGCTTCGCTCCGCCGGTAAGGGGATCGGTGCTAAGGTCTCTAGTGCTTCTGCTTCGACTTCACCGGGAAGATGTGCCAGATGTCCTAACCCGCCACAGGTAGCACAGGTTTTACCAAACAACTCGTAAATATTTTGCCCTTGGCGCTTGCGAGTCAGTTCCACTAAGCCAAGTTCCGAAAGCTGGGCAATCTGTGGTCGGGCTTTGTCCTCTTTTAGGGCTTGATTGAAGTGTTCGAGAACCTGTAACTGATCCCGCCTGGTGTCCATATCAATAAAGTCAACAACGATCACCCCAGCTAGATTACGTAGGCGCAGCTGGCGGGCAATTTCTGTTGCTGCCTCACAGTTAGTCCACAAAACCGTTTCCCGCGCTGTAGCTGAGCGGGTAAAGGAACCAGAGTTCACATCAATTACGGTTAGAGCTTCGGTAGGTTCAATGATAATGTAGCCACCAGATGGTAAATCTACTCTTGGCTTGAGGGCTTCTCGAATTGCAGCATTGACCCGGAAATATCCCAAAATTGGCATGCGATCGCGATGATGGTCAATCAAGACCCCCTCTGGTGCTTGACCTCCGCTCCAGCTCAACAAGTGTTGTTTAACCCGTTTAACAGCAGTACTAGAATCGACCACAATCCGATTAACATCAGCAGTGTACATATCCCGCAGGACACGCTGAATAAAATCATCATCCCGATTAAGTAGGGCTGGTGCTCTGGTAGACGTTGCTTCGAGCTGGACAGCTTCCCATTGTCTTTGCAGGTTTTCCAAATCTTCCATAATGGCTTCTTCGGCTCTGCCTTCAGCTTCGGTGCGCACCAGCACTCCCATGCCCGATGGTTTGATTAGAATTGCTAGAGCTCTGAGGCGATTGCGTTCACTTTCGCTCTTAATCCGCCGAGACAAGTTCACTCCTCGGCCATAAGGCATCAGCACCAAATAGCGACCGGGTAAACTAATATTACCTGTAAGCCTGGGCCCTTTATTACCAGTAGGTTCTTTCATCACTTGCACCAACACCTTCTGCTGGGGAGTCAGCAGTTCGGTGATCGCACCAGACCGGCGTTTCAAGCGCAATGGTCCTAAATCTGTCACATGAATAAAACCATTGCGATCAGGATCCCCAATGTTGACAAATGCTGCATCAATACCCGGTAAGACATTTTCTACAATGCCGAGATAAATATCACCGACCTGGTGATTACCGGTGGCAACTACTAGTTCTTGAATTTGATCTTCCCAAAATACAGCAGCAAGTTGATGTTGCTCTGCAATAATAATTTGCTTTGGCATGCAATTTCCTCAAAACTTCGTGGTACGCTTAGTCCTACAGTTAACGATAGGAGTCGTACTCTATTTCTAGGTCTGAAATGTTCGGTGATTTACTGCCATTAAACTGATCGGCCACAGAGACTAATAAATAGACTATGAATAACTAGAGGTGCGACCCGTGATGGCGAACGCGCCGCGCGTGACCTACGGTCAAGGGATTGCTTGCGATCACGGAAAGCCCACTTAACTATTTTGTTGCTCATTGTTTGTTCGCGTAGCGTGACCTACGGTCAATCGAAAACTGTAGTCAATGGCTGTAGTCAATGGCTGTAGTCAATGGCTGTAGTCAATGGCTGTAGTCAATGGCGGTGAAACTGTCTCGAAGCCCCGTCTGTTTAGAGGGGGGTGCTGACAGGGGGTTTCGTGGTTTGGTGAATGGGATTGTAGCGGCTCTGCTGATTGTAGCACTTGGAGGTGCGACATTAGTTCTCTACTTTAAGACTCGCTTTCCAGTAGGATGTTCTGTCGCAAAGTCGAAAATTTTTGAGGTGCGCCCCCGTTCGCGCCCCGCGTCGGCTTTGCCGAAAGGCGCGACCCAAGAAGCCCGGGTTCCCGAGCCAAAGTAAAGCGCACAATCACGCGAATTTAAATAGCCAAGTAAGAGCGCACCTATGTGTAATTGTCTCGCAATCTGCCTCGTCTTTCCTATAATCCCGTAGGGACTTCGGGGGATGTTAAGCCTGACAAATTGATCACGTGACTCTTGTGGATTCAAATAATTGTGACATACTCCCACACTGACCTATCGGTTCAGTGTGGGCTTCTTACCAACTCCAGCTATTGCTTAGGATACTCGGTAAGCTTTATTAACGATACGGGATGCCCCTCCGCACCGGAACAATACAAAAAGTTCTATTTTTAGAAACGCAGGTGGCGGTTAGCTCTTAATTTGTCTTCCCTGCTATTTTTATTATAACGTTTTTCAGGCTGTTTATCAGAGTTCCTGCCCGCGATTCATCCCTGGAGACGAAACCGTAAGGACAGTGGAGCCTTTATGGTTGGCAGGCTATGGGAAAAAGGTTAAAACTTATTGATTAGCGTGATTTGCGCGGTCTTGGGGAGGCAGCGCGGTCTTGGGGGTTCCCCCCATGAGCGACTGCCGTGGTTTCCCCCATGAGCGACTGCATCAAGACAAGGCTCCACTGTCCTTACGGTAACTTTAAACACTCATGCTGCGCATTGAGGTGTGGGGCTTCTCGCGGAGGAAGCTAAAACAGGCTATGCGCGATGGTTTTGGCTAACCACAGCTCCGATAGCTGAAAGTCAGTTGACCCCTTATCGGCACTCTTCGGGATTTACCACAAACTACCCAGTTGCTACCAATCTATCCAAAAGTTTTAATTTTTTGTTAGCTGACTATTTCCTGACCAGAGGTCTGGAAATTCTTCAGGGTTTCTGTCTATATCTCCTGAATCTCCCTGTTTCAGCAGCTTTACTGCTTAGATTTAGGGTCTTGAGGCACATATGTTTGCCTTTTTGGGGATGTGTTATATTCTCATCCCCTGTTGATTCGCCTAGTGACATCTCCCGACGCTGCCCTAACGGGACAGGGCGGGCTTCTTACCAACTCCAGCGAGTACTTTTGGATACAAGGCCGTAGGCCACGCTACGCGAACGATAAGCTTTATTAACGACACGGTCAGAAGTTACTGCAAGAAGAGTGGAGCCTTTATGGTTAGCAGGCCATGCATAAAAGGGTTAAAACTTTATGATTAAGGCTCCACTCTTCTAAGGTTTCGTCTCCGGGATGCCCCTCCGCGCCGGAACAATACAACTCGTTCTATTGTTAGTTGGTAGGTGGGGGTTAGCTCTTAATTTATCTTCCCTGTATTGATGCAGTTGCTCATGGGGGAAACCCCCAAGACCTCGCTGCATCGCTACCATTCCTAGTGTATCACATTGGTAAGATCCTTTGGGACTCTTACCCTGCGCTTCCCATAGGACACCTAGCCAATAAAGGTAAAGTGCGGGGCTTTTCGCGGTTCAGCTAAGGAGCGAAATCTCCTTTTTGGTACCGATGTGATCGTAGCCTAGAAGCTTACGCTTTGCAATTTAAAAGCTGGTTTCGGTTACCCCACCCAAATTATAAAATATGCCTAGGGACTGCGCTCAACCATTTTGTTCAATTAATTTTGACAGCTTGAGATTGGCGCAGAGACTGAATAGTTGTGATCGTATGCTCAGCCACTAAGCTAATTTCCGCCATGGTATTAAAGCGTCCAATTCCAAACCGGATGGAGGCATAAGCCAGATTTTCCGGATGTCCTAGGGCTAATAGTACGTGGGAAGGAGCTACAGTTGCTGAGGAACAAGCCGAGCCAGAAGAAACGGCGGCCACAGGGTGTAATCCTAGTAGGAGGGCTGCACCATCTACTCCCTCCACACTAATGTTAAGGTTTCCGGATAATCGCTGGGTAGGATGACCATTGATCTGGATACCTTCTAGTTTAGAGAGAGTGGTCCACAGACCCTCCCGCAGTTCTATCAACCGTTGAGATTCTGAGGGTTGTTCTTCTAACCCCAGTTCCACAGCCTTAGCAAACCCCACAATCTGAGGGGTATAAAGTGTGCCAGAACGCATCCCTCGTTCATGTCCACCGCCATGGAGCTGGGGTGCAAGCCTTACTCTCGGGTTACGACGCCGGACATAGAGAGCCCCAATCCCCTTTGGTCCATAAATTTTATGGGCTGTCAGGGACATTAAATCAATCTTCATCGACTGCACATCCAAGGGGATTTTGCCAATAGCCTGGGCAGCATCTGTATGGAATAGTACATTATGCTGGCGACAAAGATCCCCAATCTCGGCCAATGGCTGCAACACTCCAATTTCATTATTGGCTGCCATGACCGAGACTAAAATGGTATCAGGACGGAAAGCCTGCTCTAGCTGGCCTAAATCCACTAGTCCATCATCTTTTACCGGTAGAAATGTCACCTCAAACCCTAGGGTTTCTAAATAGTGACAGGGGTCAAGAACAGCATTGTGTTCAGTTTGCACGGTAATCAGGTGACGTCCTTTACTTAAATAAGCCTCAGCCACCCCTTTAATGGCTAGATTGTTAGCCTCTGTGGCACCACTAGTAAAAATGATCTCGACTGGTGTGGCATTGATAGCATCTGCTAGAATCTGACGCCCTTGTTTCACCGCTGCTTCAGCTTCCCAGCCATAGTTATGGCTGATACTCGATGGATTGCCAAAATGTTCAGTGAAGTAGGGTAACATTGCCTCCAACACCCGTTCATCCATAGGTGTCGTGGCATGGCAGTCTAGGTAAATTGGGCGATGCATGGTTTTTCGTTAGTTAAAAATTGCAGCTGGATATTCCGCCTACACTCATATAGTTAGGAGGGGAGGAATGCTGCCTCCCACTAATGGTTTTCCTGATTTTGATAGGACTGCTACGGGATACATTATGATCAACCTCCTCCCCATCACCTGATCACCCCATCATCAGGTGATAGGGAGGAGGCGAGCACAAAGAGCGGAAAGCGCACTAAGATGTTTCACCACTCACATTAAATTCCTAGATCTCAAGTCCACAGTTTTTGAGAGGTGCAACTATTAGCCTTATAGCTCTCTAAACTTTGTCAAACATTATCCATTATTTTATAATGAAATAAGTTAGTAACTTGTTTAACAAGGGAACACTACCGCCCAACGAAGAACTAAAAGCTGATCAGCTGGTCGTAAGTTAAGCGACGTAAAATAATGGACTGAGTGAAGTGACAGTGCGGTTTGAGAGTAGGCAGCAGAGCCTCCATTAAGAAAATTAGCGCAATGCTTTTGGCATTGCTTTGTCGGCAACAACCATTAGTTAAAACTAATGCTATACCATCGTCCTATCTACTTGTGAGTAGGTTTGTACAGGTTAAATGTTGCACTGCTTTCCTAGATCACCAAGGGCTACTGGTTAAAATCCCATTACCCAAGCGATGCAGAGGTGCGACCCGTGGCGAATTTAATTCGCCTAGCGATGCAGCGCGGTCTTGGGGGTTCCCCCCATGAGCGACTGCATCAAGACAAGGAAAACGCACCATTACGGTCTTGGGGGAAACCCCCACTCGCGCTTTGCATCAAGAATGGATGGTTAATTTTCCATTGTCCATTTTTTTGCAGCTTTCGCTGTTCATTCTCCTCACAACACACTCCACCCTTTAAGAATTTAGTGCAGTTCATCAAAACGGCAATTTTGACTGAATACGCTTTAACTCGAGACATTTTGAACAGATTGATTTAATTTTCCCTGGTGTCAAGGCAGAATTAACTACACGAGTTTTGAGACCGCATTTAGGACAGATGGGTTGATGATTAATGATCACCCACATGCCCCACTTGAACTCAATTACTTTTTCAAGCTCAAGCTGTTTCAGTCCTTGGGCAAGTCGCTCTTCTGAATACCGGCACTTCCTGTTCAATTCATCTTGAGTCAGTTTCCCATAGTCAGATGTACAGAGCAGATGAATGATTTTACCACAGGTTTCTTGTAAGTTACTTAATTGTTCTTGGGGAGCTACAGGCTTTTCCGGTTTGGTGTAGCGGGGAGGGCACAGTGGGTAGCTCGAGAAATTCACTCGATTGTGTGTAGTGACTTTCTGTGTAGTGACTTTCTGTGTAGTGACTTTCTGCTTCCAACGGACTAACGTTGAAGAAGCACCGTGGCCACTTGTCATGGGAATGTAGCACTTATCTGACTTAATTTTGAGTTGCTGATTTTCCTGAGCAAGGGTATTACTTTGCTTAGCCGTTACCCTGTTTTCCCAGTTCTGATGCTTTAACATATGGTGTAGATGTTCAACCCTTTTCACAACTATCCTAGTTTTGTGAAAAACATTGGACAACCGTGATTATACGTAAGATACTCTTTTGCCCACCGGGGAGTTGCCACTGAGTTTTCACGGAGAAGATTAGCTCAATCTATTCATGTTTGGGCAGGATGGTGGTATGGACGCGCTTCGCTTGTGGCGATGCGATCGCATTGCCAGCTTGGGTCAATTTCGATTTCTAGTGCTCCCTACCAAAGCGGAGAATGGCCACGCCCGAGGCTACACTTACCAGATCGGGAAGTGTTACATTATGTCACCAGAACAGAGTGGTAAAAAAATTGGACACAAGTAAAGACAGTTCCTTAAAACACAGCAAAATTCACCAAAGGCTAAGTCAATTGATTAAGGTGCTGGCTCAAAAATTTGGTAGTGTCCGGGAACTTGGTAGACAAGTCAATGTCACTAACAACACCTTGACAAATTGGATGAATTGTGATAACACTCCCAGCTTAGAGAAGCTAGAGAGGCTGGCTAAAGGTATTGGTTGGACAACGGAAGAGTTGATCAGCTTCTTGGTCAGTGAGGAAAACCCTCTCGAAGCCATTGAGCGAAACAAGAAATCGAGTTCCTCTACTTTGACACCACCTATTTCCATGGAGCAGATTTTGGCAGAGCTTCAGTGGCGACCAGTACAGCAATTAGTTGAGATTAATTTAGCGATCGCTAAACGGTTGCAAAGGGAATTCAGTGGTTCGACAGATACCACCGGCCTAGAGGAGGTGTTAAATCAGTCTCCTAAATTTGAGGAACTCAAGGGAGTGAAATTTATTTCACTGAGCTTAAAGGCCAGGCGACGATTAAAGAATTGGGTGACAATCTGCCAAAGTTATGTAGGCTTGAGTCCAGAGGAATTCATCCAAGTTGCTGTCGAGAAGCACAAAATTGACCCAGGAACCTTTGGGCTATTTTATAAGAGCATCATGGAACTCTCTAGTACTCCGTTTCCCCAAAGTTACTATGAGTGGCTTTTCCCGTTAATTTCTCCAGTGAGTGGTTGGATCGGGTCAGCACAAGAAACTCCTATTCTAGATTTTTCGAGAACTTACACAGAAACTTATACAGAACCTTGGAGTAATTTTATTGAGAACTTAGAAGACATTAGTAATGGAGTAACTACTAAGTCTAGTTCAATTCTGTTTTAACCAGGTTTTGTTAACGGTTGACGGTTGACGATTGACGGTTCACTGTCAACGTTTAAGATAAGGAAACTGTCTACAAACAAACCGTTGCGTTAATGCTGCAGTATAGATCAAAAGTTTAAATCAAATTAGCAATCCGTGTAGGAATTGTGATAATTTTTGTTCCCTGTTCCCTGTTCCTTATTCCCTTTGCTAAAGTTTAGATCAAATCACAAACTACGCGAAAACCAAAGGAGATATATGTAACATCCGGAGCATTGAAATTGCGATAATCACTATGGCAGTAGCCGGAACTGTTGAGCCAAGACCCTCCCCTGAGCAACCGATCCCGATCCTCATTCTTGCTTAGCCACGCACTGCCATCGGATGGTGCCCCCTGGTGATTTTCATGCCAATGGTCAGCACACCATTCCCAGACATTGCCATGCATATCGTATAGCCCAAAGGCGTTAGCTACTTGAAAACTCCCTACGGTGGTAGTTTTCTCTCGAAAGATACCTTTTGGCTGTGAACCATCAGTGTCAGTCTGATGACCATCGTAGTTAGCTAAATTGGTGGTAATTGCTTGACCAAAGTGAAATTTTGTGGTAGTTCCAGCACGACAGGCATATTCCCATTCCACTTCACTGGGTAGCCGATAGGTGCGTCCGGTTTGTTGAGACACTCTGGCACAAAATTCTACAGCGTCATACCAAGATATCTGCTCCACAGGCAGATTATCTCCTTTGAAGTGGGATGGGTCAGAATCCAATTCACGACTGACTTTGGGTAAGGAAGCAACTACTTTCCACTGTGCCTGAGTTACACTAAACTTACCCATATACAAGGGCTTTACAGTGACCATTTGTCTAGAAGCTGGTGAAGCCATAGTGAAAGTCCCGCCAGGGATAGACACCATTTGCAGCATTACCCCCTTGTTGCCTAAGTTTTCCTTAAAAAACTTGCCTTGATGACGGTTGCGGTTAGTTATCTGACCTTGGGGATTCACTCTGGCCACATCAAATTCAAAGTCCTGTAGAGATACATTGGTCACCCTCGCTTTTACCTCCTGATTACCAGGCGATAGTGACTTATCCTTTTCTACCTCCTGAGTAAAATTGAGGGTCAACGGGTTAGGGGTGAGGGTGTGGGAGGGTGAGTCCGAAAGTTTATCAATGACTGTTGCTAATACCAGTCCCACACTCCCAAAACCAGCGGCTTTGAGTAATTTCCGTTTAGTCAATACCCTCGTTAACTTTGTATTGCTTAAACCTATGGAAGACCCCTTAAAGCGAGTGGATAGTATTTTTGATAGTACTTGGCGTCGTGAGGGTGCTGGATTCATCACCTGCTCAAGCTTGGCCAACTGTTGCAAAATCTCCTGAGTATTCCGAGGACGCTGACTGACTAAGGGAGCCATCAGTTGGTCGATAAATTCTCTGAGTTGAGGGGAGATATGAGGGGCATAGGGGTGCCATAGCAATTCACTGGTATCAGGATTGTACAGAAGGGGATCCATCGGTTCCTTACCAGTAAGCAGATAAACAAAGGTGCGCCCCAAGGCAAAGAAGTCAGATTGTGGCATGGCATAGCCTTGCTCTTGTTCTGGTGGTGCGTAACCTGGAGTATGAATCTGGGTGTTTTTACCGCCAGCAATAATGGTGTTGGTGACTTGCCGCACAGCCCCAAAGTCAATGAGCACTAGTTGTCCATCCTTCCTGAGAATGACATTGGATGGTTTAATATCCCGATGGAAAAAGTGCTTCTGATGGACTACATGGAGAATTTTTACCAGTTGGGATAGCCATTCCAAGGCTAAGGTTTCGTCAATAGGGTGATTCTTGTTTTGGTGCTGATACTCCTCTAAATCTAAGCCTTCAATGTATTCGAGAACCATGCAGTGTAAGCTGATCTCGTTGTTTCTGGGAGAGAAGATAAACGTTCCTTCTGATTTGGGAATTCCTGGATGATTCAGCTGACTCAAAACCCATGCTTCTTGCTCAAACAGCTCAACTGCTCTAGATTGATAGTCAGTCAAGACTTTGAGAACTTTGAGAGTGTTGTGATCACTTTTTTGATCACTGTTGTGATCAAGTACCTCATAGGTTTTACCGAAAGCACCTTTGTCACTGAGTAACCCAATCACACGATAACGTTCTGCCAAGAGTAAGTCCGAGCCACAGGCTTGGCAGAATAGGGTATCTTCTGTATTGTAAGGTTTAGAACAGTCGGGATTAATGCACCAAGTCATGGTTCCCTAGGGACGAGCTACTGATACAATCTACGGCGTTGGACAGGACAGCGATCGCGCTTTACTTTAGTTTTTGCTTACCAGTCCTGTTTAATACCGAAATAACAGAGGTTTTGATTGGTTTTGCCACCACCAAACTAATCGCCCAAACTAATCGCCCAAACTAATCGATAGTATGACTGCTTTGGCGCGAAATTTCAAAAATTTTTAAAATTTCAAATTTAAGTAAATCCACAGTTGCTAATAATAGCCTAAGGATGTATTAGTATGTTGATTGGCTTAAAGCCAAGGTAGTTTTAACCGGTTGGCGGTGGTATAACCACAGAGTCCACGGGGTTTTAATCCGTGAGGATGTCAATCATATTATTAGCTTAGTCTAGTAAGTATTGTTTGTCATGCCAACTTGGCATTTATTTTTTACTTAGGGGAGTTAAAAAGTCCTAGATTTTAGGGAGTAGGGAGTAGGGAGTAGGGAGTAGGGAGTAGGGAGTAGGGAATAAAAAAGAGGGGACTTTGGAATTGGTTAAAAAATCTGTGTACCTCATTACTAAGCGCGTTTGTATCTGGGTTGTAAACATACTCGCCCTTGGCAAGAGGCAATAGGCATGCTAGCAAGAGGGGTTCCTGACTGGGTGACAAACAGCCTTAAAAACTTTACGGGGTGACCGGGTGTGGCTGGTTGACTGACAAAACTTCCAGAATGCTTGTCCGATGGGGGCTAAGCGAGTTTATAGCCATCAGACCGTGAAAAGCTTATAAGCGCGGTAGTTGTGGTCGCGAGTTCACCGGCTCGATTCACCTGTTAAACAACAGATACCGAATAGGCTTGTTCCTTGGAGCCGAAAAAGTTTATAGAGAAAGGGATTTGGGGCTTTATTCCCAACTTTTGTCAGTCAACCAGGGTCAAAACGTTTTGATGATTGCTTCAAAACCAAACACTAAAAAAAGTAATTTAAACATTATTTTGGGGTATCATTAGGGATAATGGAATAGTAGCATTAACGGGAGCAGGTCAATTTTGTAAGAACACTTGAACTACAAACGCTTGAACTACATTGTTTTCGGGGCTTCAGTAGCAGTTATGAGTTATTATAGTACATTTGTTCTGCGAATTTGACATGCTCCCAGCATTAACAACCCATTTCTAAAATTCCAATATATTTGGAGGAATAATTCTATGACAGTAGAGGTTGCACAAGATCTGTACCCTTCTAGGGGAGACAAGAGTGGATTTATTAAAAGAAAAGAGCCAATCATTTATGGTACTATTGAACAATTA
>NZ_JAAHIG010000640.1:0-2557 GCF_010692305.1 Moorena sp. SIO4G3
ACGTGTTCTCTTCCGATTTGACTAGGTAAGCGGTTAATAGAGTTGTGAAACTCGATAAGTTGATCGGCTATTTTTAGAGTTTCAGTTTTATTTAATATCCCTATTAAATCAGTAATTGGTAACTGTTTATAGAGGATAACTGCACCTAAAATTTCATCATATTCAGCTACTAAATCCCTAACAACGCTATCGTAATCTTGTTGTTTGTTTGACATATTGATTATGGTCATGGGATTAATTTTGATTAAACTACTCTAGCAAAGTGAACTGGGAATAGGGAATAGGGAATAGGGATCAAAATCATCTCAATTGCTACACGGATTGCTATCTTGATAGTCTTGAGAGGCATCCAATAAAACTATGATCACATTATTCCTGAATTAATTTGCTTCTATGATTAGAATCTTTGGGCTTATTTTGTCTGTATCCAATTAAACTTATTTGCTGGAAAATACTGTTATTGATTACCTTCATAACCGGTTGAATCCTATAATTTCATGGGTTTGATTGTATCTACAGAACAGTGTGTTAATTATGTCTTTGCTGATCTCTCATAGCTGATTGATTGACATCTGCCTTAAACAAAAAGCCACTGTAGGCAGTCATACGGTGTTCGTGGAAATCTAGACCTTCAATTTCTGCTTTTTCTGTAACTCTCAGACTTGAGGAAAGTATGCTTTTAACAAATAACCAAGCCAGCGAGCTCAAGACAACCGTTGACAGACCTACTGCAACAATGCCGAGTAGTTGAATAAAAAGCTGCCGGATACTATCTATCCCGCCACCACAGAATAGTCCGGCTACTGGACCGTTACCAATACTATACAAATCACCAGGTCCTTCACTGAAAAGAGCTAAAGCCAGTGTTCCCCAGACTCCACCGACAAAATGGACAGAAATAGCACCTACTGGATCATCAATTTTCATCCTGTCCCAGAAGTCCACTGAAAAGACCACAATTATTCCTGCCAGCAGACCTATGGTGATAGCGCTACCAATGGTAACGAATCGACAGGATGCAGTAATAGCTACTAAACCCGACAGTACTCCGTTAATAATCATAGTGGGGTCAGGCTTACTGTCAGGATCCCTTGGGTCAAACCAGGTAGTTAGAGCTGCAGCAATAGCCCCTGCACAAGCTGCTGTATTCGTCGTGAGGACAATATGGCTAATGGAGTTGGGATCTAAATTCGTCGTTCCGGGATTAAAAATGGTTGAGCCGGGATTAAAACCAAACCAGCCCAGCCATAAAATCAAGCAACCTAGAATCGCCAGGCTGAGATTGTGTCCGGGCAGCCCATAGGAGACGCCATCTATATATTTGCCCTTGCGTGGTCCGAGAAGGTAAGCACCGACTAAGGCACAGCAACCGCCTACGGAGTGAACTACGGTTGAACCAGCAAAGTCCCAAACTTTCAGCCCTTGTAGCCAGCCTCCTCCTAGCCAGCCTCCTCCCCAAATCCAGTGACCCGTGATTGGGTAAATGATGCCCACAAGTAGAACGCTGAACAGACAAAACGCAGAAAATTTGATGCGCTCAGCCACTGCTCCAGACACAATAGTCGCAGCAGTTCCAGCAAAAACCAGTTGAAAAAAGAATTTGGCGTTGAGGGGTATACCAATATCTTTTAGTGAATAGAAGACACCGTTGTAGGCTTCTCCTATGGCTGGACTATTATCTAATCCTGAAAGGAACAAGCCATTGAAACCTAAAACAGGATTCCCATCACCAAACATGACAGCAAAGCCAACTGCCCAGAAAGCTGCTGTAGACAGGGCAAACACAATCAGGTTTTTAGTCAAA
This sequence comes from Moorena sp. SIO4G3, assembly GCF_010692305.1. Classification (NCBI taxonomy): domain Bacteria; kingdom Bacillati; phylum Cyanobacteriota; class Cyanophyceae; order Coleofasciculales; family Coleofasciculaceae; genus Moorena; species Moorena sp. SIO4G3. Next base: position 1,805 of record NZ_JAAHIG010000640.1, read on the forward strand.
ATGTTGGCAGCGTTCTTTTGGCGGCAAAGACCAACTTCCAACATCCCAAAGCCCGCGTTCATGAAGAATACTAAACAACCAGTGAATATCACCCAGATAGTATCCACGGCAATTTGGAGCGATTCAAGAGTAGTCTGAAAAGGTGGATTCTGGGCTACTGCTACCTCGGCACACAACAGCATGATTATTGCGATCGCGGGCAAGCAAACTTTCCAGCTTTCCAGCCTACAAGCGCTGGTGCACCTTAACCTTTTACGCTTTTGTTTAGACATTACTCATCAAAGGTTTAGTGCTTAGAAGAAAAATGAATACTTTCGTACTAGCAAGTGTAGCAATCGACAGTGCTATGGTAATCATGGTCAAATAATTGACTCCAAATCCTGTCTATGGATACCTATAATTTCGGTTATCTGTGACCATTATGAATTAGCACAAATAACCTCGTAGACCCCTGAATTAATTATTTTTTTTTCCTTGGGCTACTAGTGATAACTCTTTTGGGGTAGATAAAATGTTGGCGTAGATAACACCCTAATCTGACATAAGCCTAAGTCCTGAGTGACCATTGACTTGGCTTATCCTTACACTAGTTCCCTTGATTCTATGAGTAACTATAACTATTAACTACCCGGGCACTTGACAGTGTTTTTCCCGGAAGCAGTTAAGCTCTATCTTACTCTTATAGTAGACGATATTTTCACTATTGTATGCTATTATTTCCCTTTTTCTTTTTTTATTCGTCGAAATATATTC
>NZ_JAAHIG010000641.1:0-2536 GCF_010692305.1 Moorena sp. SIO4G3
TAAGGAGTTGAAGCGATTTCCAGATCTTAAAACAACAATAAGGCAAATCATTTTTAGCCCTGATGGTACACAATTGGCTGGAGTTGGTCAAGATAATAGGATTCGCTTATTGGATTTGAATGGCAATGAGTTGTATAAATCTAAAAATTTTAATAAAACAATTAGCCAGCTTCTTTTTAGCCCTGATGGTACACAATTGGTTGTTGTGGAGAACGATAGTACTGTATATCCGCAGGGTTATGATGATAAGAATACTAGTACTCTCCATCGGTTAAATTTAAACAGTAAAATCTGGAAAACTGAACCTAAGCTATGGGGTGAAATCGCTTTTAGCTCCGATGGCAAGCTGTTAGTGGCGCAGAATGCTTTCGAGGATCACTGGGTAGAGCGAGGTAATATCTTTTTAAAAGAATTGGAGTCTGGTGAGGAATTAGTTAAGTTTAAGAGTGCTAATCGCAGCTTTGATAGTATCGGTTTTAGTACCCAGGGTGGCTTAGTGGTTAGTGCAGAGCGGCATTATGAGGAGAAGGATTATACCTATGTATGGCATATGTCAGGAAAATTATTGACTGCTTTTGACGATGGGCATCAAAGTAAAGTTAATGAAAGTACAGTTGATGAAAGTACAGTTACAAGTATAAGTCTTAGTGCTGATGGCAGCTTACTAGCCACTCTTGACAGATCCGGAAATGCCAAGTTATGGCGTATAGGAGGATTAAATGATTTAATAGTCAAGGGTTGTGATTGGGTGCGAGACTATCTTAGTAACCCCAATGTTGACGAGAGCGATCGCAATCTCTGCAAAAATTGATGGCGTTGCTGATTTTGGGTATGCTTTCGCCCCCCTAGCCCCCCAAGGGAGGGATTGCTCGCTTGGGGGGAACAAAACTCTCTTGCGTCCCCCGCCCCCCTAACCTCACAGGGGTAGGTTTTTAACAAAGACCTCAGGTGTGGGGTGTGGGTTGTGGGGTGTGGGGTGTGGGGGATAAGAAAATATACTTAATTTGTCGTTGTCTTGATGCAATAGCGAGTGGGGGAAACCCCCAAGACCGCGCTGCATCGCTAAAAATCATCATTTATTCGTTGTTTTCCTTTTCCTCTCCTTGTGATCCGCCCCCGAATGGTCGGGGGTTGGGGGTGGGGCAGGACCCAAATGTAAAAAACCTACCCTTGTGAGGCCCCCCTAACCCCCCAAGGGAGGGATTGCTCGCTTGGGGGGAATTAGCGGATGCTTCGCTTTTTGACAGATGGGGACCAACGGGGGCTTTAACATGCACCAGATGATCGCGCATTCATTCCTTAATTCAGCAACGCCCCTTAATAAGGGTGAATTCCTGTGCCATAAAAAACCATAATTGTGTACTTAATCAAATCGCAAACCGCTATATGTTCTCCCGCAATCTCGCCTTGATCATCGGCATTAACAACTACCAAAACGGCATTTCCCCCCTGAACACCGCCGTAAACGATGCCAAAAAACTAATAGAAATTCTGCGCGAGAAGCATGGCTATGAAGTCTGGGAATGCTTAGACGAAGTAGCGACTCTCTCTAACTTCAACAAATTTTTAGACCAAACCCTACCCGAACAAGTCACTGAAAATGACCGCTTATTATTTTACTTCGCTGGTCATGGAGTTGCCCTCAATGGGGATGATGGCCCGGCTGGTTACCTAATTCCTCAAGATGCCAAACTGCGGGATACTAATAGTTATCTGCCCATGACCAAGTTACATGATGCTTTCCATCAATTACCCTGTCGTCATTTCTTAGGTATCCTAGACTGCTGTTTTGCTGGTGCTTTTAAATGGTCAAGTACCAGGGATTTACTAACATCGCCAGAAGTAATTCACCAAGAGCGTTATGACCGTTTTATTACTGACCCGGCCTGGCAAATCATTACTTCCTCAGCTTCGGATCAAAAGGCTTTAGATAACTTTAATTTAGATAGCGAACGCGGTCAAATCGGCAATCATTCCCCTTTTGCTAGTGCATTATTAGAAGCCCTAGAAGGTGCAGGAGATATCTATCCTCCTGCCACCAATGGCAAACCGCCTGGAGATGGGGTAATTACAGCCACAAAATTATATTTATATTTACGGGATCGAGTCGAAATTCCCACAGAAAAATACCGTCTGCGCCAAACCCCTGGTATTTGGTGTTTAGACAAGCACGATAAAGGCGAGTATATCTTTCTGTCTCCAGGACATGAACTAAACTTACCCCCCGCACCACCATTAGATGAGTCGAAAAATCCCTATCGGGGTTTAAACTCCTTTGAAGAGGAACACAGTCAACTATTTTTTGGTAGAACATTACTAGTAGAAAAGTTACAGGATTTTGTCAAAAATCATCCCTTAACTGTGGTCTTAGGTGCTTCCGGTTCGGGGAAATCGAGTTTGGTGAAAGCCGGATTAATTCCCCAGTTGAAACAGGAAAATACCGATAAATGGTCGATAGTGTCACCAATTCGTCCCGGAGAAAACCCCTTCCAAGCTCTCACGAAAGCCCTGGTTGAGGCGGGATTACCAAAAGTCG
>NZ_JAAHIG010000642.1:0-2532 GCF_010692305.1 Moorena sp. SIO4G3
TGTCGATGAGAGTTATTGATGGGGCTGAAAATTTAGTTGAGCCCCAGGCATAGCTATCAAGATAGGTTATAGCGCTACGCCCAAGGCAAGAGGCAATAGGCATGCTAGCAATAGCTGAATATAATAGCTTTTGCTGCTTTTATAAATGTCCTTAACCCCTGCGGCGAAGCCAGGGATGAGCTTCACTAATTACAGATAGCTCAGTTTATGCCAGTCAGAAGTATCAATCAATAGATAGATCGTTTTCTCGTGACCCTTGAATTACTAAAAGATATCGGAGAACAAGGTCTTCTAGAACGGTTACAGCCTTTCTGTCCACCAGGGATTGTCGGGGATGATGGAGCGGTAATTCCCCCTCCAGAGTCTGGTCAATCCTTGGTGATTACTACAGATGTTTTAGTGAATGGGGTGCATTTTAGCGATCGCTACGGTGGGGTAAGCCAATGCACTACTAGTCCAGAAGATGCTGGTTGGCGTGCTGCTGCTGCTAATTTGTCTGATTTAGCTGCTATGGGAGCATCCCCCCTAGGCATTACGGTAGGCTTAAGCCTGACAGGGGATGTAGCGGTTAGCTGGGTTGAAAGACTTTACCAAGGCATGACTCAGTGTTTAAACCAGTACAATACACCAATACTGGGGGGAGATATCTGTCGCTCGCCGGTTATTGCTATTGCTATCACTGCCTTTGGTCAAGTCTACCCCGACCGAGCTATCCGGCGTACAGGGGCCAAGGTGGGACATGCCATTGTGGTGACAGGTATTCATGGTGCTTCCCGGGCTGGACTAGAATTACTCCTCAACCCAGATTTCGGCAAACACTTAAGTTCAGAGGAACGGCTATCTCTGATTAAAGCTCACCAGCGTCCCCAACCCAGACTTGATGTTATAGCTTTACTGGAGTTACAGGTTAACAGGTTACTAGAGTTACAGGTTAACAGGTTGAAGGTTGAAAGTTCCATTCAACCTGATAACTTACAACCTGATAACTTTCAACCTTCAACCCTTAAACCTTGGCCAAAAGGCCACGCTACGCGAACAACCCTTCAACCTTCAACCCTCCAACTATCCATTGGGGGTATGGATAGTAGCGATGGTTTAGCAGATGCTATTGTACAAATTTGTCGTGCTAGTGGTGTTGGTGCTGAGATTGATCCGAACCGAATTACCCTACCTCCAAGCTTGAGTAAATTGGTGTCCCCAGAGCAAGCTTTGGATTGGGCGTTGTATGGTGGTGAAGATTTTGAATTAGTGCTATGTTTGCCCAATGAAACTGCTGAGGAATTAGTGGCACAACTGGGGGAGGGAGCAGCAGTAATTGGCAAGATTACTAGTGGTAATGAGGTTTGGTTGAAAGATAAAACTGCCACTTATGCTGATCAATTGCTGAGTTTAAATAAGGGATTTCAGCATTTTTGAAATTTTACCCTTAGAGGTTGTCTGAGAAGTCTCATTTGCTACATCCAAGCCCCCTAAATCCCCATCTGTAAAAAAGCGAAGCATCCGCTAATTCCCCCCAGAATTGGGGGGTTAGGGGGGCGGGGGACTTCTACCAGCAAATAGATTCTTGTTCCCCCCAGAATTGGGGGGCTAGGGGGGCAAAATTCAGTATCAAAAAACTTGGGAAATATTCCCTTAGAAGTGATTAACTGGATTTACTATTATTCTTTTTGTATCTGATCCAAATCAGAAGTGCTCCGGTATCATAACTTGAATCAATAAACAAGATCCAGGTGCGATCAATTTTCTGGTTCAGATTTAATACAGTGTCTGAGATACTGTTAACTTTGAAAAATTTGCCTTGGCTTACGATAATATCTGCAAATACCTAGCAGAAGAATACCCATCGGAGTTTTTTCACTGGCTATTGGGTGAAGAACCTAGAGATATTCAGGTACTTAAAGCCGAATTAAGTGCTGAACCAATTCAAGCTGATGCTCTGAGTCTACTGCAAAGTACTAACCAAATTCTACACCTAGAATTTCAAACCCTGCCCCAATCTGACCCACCACTACCATTTCGGATGTTGGACTACTGGGTAAGATTACATCGCAAATACCGATGTCCGATTGAACAGGTGGTAATTTTCCTGAAGTCTACGACCTCACAGATGGTATTTACTAACGAGTTTAGAGATACTAACACCTGGCACCGTTATCGAGTAATTCGTCTGTGGGAGCAAGACCCATTACCACTTTTAACCAATCGAGCTCTGTTACCCTTGGCCACTTTAGCCAGGAGTGATAGCCCTAATCGATTGTTAGAGCAAGTGGTTGCCGAAGTGGATAGAATTGAAGAAAAACCATTACGGGGAAACCTAGCGGCCTGTGTGGATGTACTGGCTGGTTTACGGTTTGATAAAGATTTAGTCCATCGATTGTTAAGGGAGGAAGTTATGGAAGAATCAGTATCGGGTAGGTCGGCGGGGTCACCCCCGCTTCGCCCCCTAAGCACCGTGCGAACAAGTCTCCAAGTACACGGCGCACCTAATCCCTTTAGAACTCGTTATTCTTTCAACCGTTTTTTCCTTGATTT
>NZ_JAAHIG010000643.1:0-2512 GCF_010692305.1 Moorena sp. SIO4G3
TATCGGGTAGGTCGGCGGGGTCACCCCCGCTTCGCCCCCTAAGCACCGTGCGAACAAGTCTCCAAGTACACGGCGCACCTAATCCCTTTAGAACTCGTTATTCTTTCAACCGTTTTTTCCTTGATTTCCGGCTTTGTACCTTTTGGCTTTTGTTCCGGTTCAAGGAGGGCTTTCTTTTCCCGTCCTCTAGTTTTTGTAGGATTTCAGGTTTGGTTGCGCCCAAGGCATGTATGGAATGATGGCAATCTTCGTGCAAATAGATGAGATTGTTGTACTTATCTAGTCCACCCAGATGTTTTGGAATTATGTGATGTATATGCACCTGGTCATAATTCCCTAGGTTTTGGTTGCAGACAGGGCATTTATAACCTTGTCTGTTTGCAATTTTGTCTTTTCCACAGGAAAGTCTACTTTTAGCGGTCTTTGCCCTTTGTTTTTCTTTCCGTTTTTCCCAGTATTCAATTAATCCTGGGTCATCCGGACTGTTCTTAAACAGTACTTGAGTGTGTCTTTCGATGGTTGTCCATGCGAATTTAGTCAAATACCGGGTTTCAGACCCATCTCCAAATACCCATTTATCATCCCTACCTGGGCAGTTTTTCCCAAAGTATTTTCTTTGAATCCATTTCTTGGATTTCCTGGGATGCTTCCGTTTTCCCCATCTTTCCAGTTTCCAGTACGTGTAATGGTCTAGGTTATTGAAGATTTCCTTTGATACTGCTCCGTCATGGTACTTACTCCATCCTCTTATTATTGGATTTAATTTTCCGATAACTTCGGATTGCTTCCCACTCTTGAGCTTACTAAGTTCTTCCCTGATTTTACCTTTGACCTTTTTAATACTTTTTTTGGAAGGTTTGATGTAGGTTATTAACCCGGTTTTTTTTCTAGTGGTTTTAAACTTCCTGAAATTCCATCCCAAGAAATCAAATCCGGTGGTTAGGTGGCTTATTTTCGTTTTTTCTTCAGATAACATTAATCCTTTTTTGGCCAACCACTTTTTGGTGATTTCCTTTGCGTTCGCTGCATCTTCTTCGGTTTCAGTTAAGATTACGAAGTCATCGGCAAAGCGGATGTATGCTCTGTTTGTTTTGTTGCCCCAGTATCCACCATCTTCCCTCCTTGAGTCTTTTATCCAGGTGTATTTAATCCCTAGTTCTTCCTCTAATCCATGTAAAGCTATGTTGGCCAATAAGGGGCTGATGACTCCACCTTGAGGGGTTCCTACTTCTGTATCGTAGAATACCCCTTTGTTAATGTATCCTGCCTTGAGCCATTCTTTTATGAGTTTGACTGCCGGAAACTTACCGATGGTTTCTAATAAGGGTTGGTGTGCAATGTTGTCAAAACATCCTGAGATATCTGCGTCTAATACCCACCATTTCTTATTTTTTTCCCCTTTAATATTTGCGAATATCTTTTGTCTTGCGTCATGGGCGCTTCTTCCCGGTCTGAATCCATAGGATGTGGATTCAAAGAGGGCTTCCCATGTAGGCTCTAATGCATTCTTGACGATGCCTTGTAAGCATCTGTCGGTCATGCTAGGTATTCCCAGTGGCCGTTGCTTTCCATTGGATTTAGGGATGTAGATGCGTTTAGTTGGGATAGGTTTCCACGTTTTATAGTCGGTTAGAGCATCGACCATCTCTCCTCGTTGTTTGGGGTTTAATTTCGCCTGTTTGTCAATTCCCGAGGTTTTTTTGCCGCTATTTATTTGGGTTACCTGTTTTACGGAAGTGAGTATGTTGGAGTAGCTGCGAAGCATCAACTTTTGCAGTTTGTTGACCTTCTTCCAGTTGCCTTCACGAGTCGCCCGGAATATTCTACGTCTAAGTTTCCTTACCATTCGGTAGGCGCGCTTCCACTCAGTGGCATGCCAGTCGGTGGCTTGTTTTGTTACGATACCGTTCCCTTTCGGGTTCGATTCAATCTTTTCCATTACAATGCAGAGTTAGATGTATTATGTCCCAAGGCTCGGAATTAGTTCTGAAATTCAGCACTATGCACGAGTTGAGGGATTTCCCTCTATCCAGTCAGTTATACACTTTTTATAGTGTTTTTCCTGTTGTCTTTCGACTTCTGGCTTTTGCTTGGTTCAGTCTTCTACCGGGCCCAGAGTTATACCATTTCTTACGATTTGGCTACTTGTATCAATCGACCTAGATACAAGACTCAACCTCGGCTTACCCGGTTGCACACAGAGAAGATTTGAATCTAAGGTTGCCGTCTATACACCGAGTCTGACGGGATTCATGATTGCCCCTAGGCAGCAAGGCTAATCCTTAGAGCTAATATCCCCATTACCGCTTTGACAGGGATAGATATATTGACGGTGCCTTTTAACAACGATTCCTAAAATTGTCAACCTTTTGATTCTTTCCCTACGCTTAGTCCCTGGTTGCGGTATGTAAGGTTCTAATTACGTTTTACCCTCTAGCTCTGAAACATCTCGATTCGGGAATACTCTAGCTTTTCGGCCTGATGTATCCATCTCAAAATGCTCCTTCGGGTG
>NZ_JAAHIG010000644.1:0-2505 GCF_010692305.1 Moorena sp. SIO4G3
GGTAATAGGTCATCAGGGGAGCTAGTCCTGGATGAATATTTGTACATTATCTATAGCCCCCTCATGGGTAATTGCTTGCTCTACTGGAAAATAGTACTAATGTTTAAGCATTGCAAGACCTGCTCCCTGGGGAGATGGGGAGATGGGGCAGATTTTTATTAAGGGTAATGTAAGCCATCAGCTATCAGCGATTAGCGCTACTTGAGATGCTACTTGAGGTGCTATCAGCCGAAGGCCAAGGTCTTTGGCTGATAGCTGAATGCTAACCTTAAACCTGATAACCTTCAACACTAATAACCTTAAACCTACTAACCTTAAACCTACTAACCTTAAACCTACTAACCTTAAACATACTAACCAAAAAAAATAGCCGCAGAAATACTTTCCACGGCTAGGAATTTTCGACTATGCACTGAATTTTATCACCTATCTGTTCGCGTAGCGAACAGACCGGAGCCTTTGCCCTGGGGGGAAACCCCCCCAGAAATTTAGCGATGCAGCGCGGTCTTGGGGGTTTCCCCCATGAGCGACTGCATCAAGACAAGCTGTTAACGCCAAATCCAGTATCTCCTCATTATCGTAATAAATTGCCCTGGAATTCCAGTGGGTTGAAGAGGACTCCACTCCGAAAGCTGTGCATAGCCCATGGCATTAAGGATATGCATGGTATGGCTTATTTGCTGGCGAGTTCCCTTTAGAATATACGGAACAAGGAATTCTTTTTCGGAAAACTCCTCAGGAGTAATCTTCGGAGTGATATCCTCTGGATTATTGTCTGAATTTGGCAGAAAATTGTTATGCATAGTCAAAAATTATTTTTAGGCTTATAACTATAATAATAATGATTATAAATAAGTTTGTCAAGGGTTTTTATAAATTTTTTTTTGAGGGATAATTTAAAGGAAACGAGGGAATCGGGAATCGGGAATCGGGAATCGGGAATCGGGAATCGGGAATCGGGAATCGGGAATCGGGAATCAGTAAAAAATCGGAAGCGTTCGCGTAGCGTGACCAAAGGTCAATCGCGTTTTTTTAATTAAAATTACCGATAAAATTGGTTAGCTAAAATTGTAATAATAAGTTAGCGTTCGCGTAGCGTGACCAAAGGTCAATCGCGTAGGGTGACATGCAGGTCAATCGCGTTTTTTTTCGGAGTAATATTACCCAAAGCTTCGACAAAAGTAAATTTGTAAAATCTGAAGTTCCCGACTCCCGACTCCCGACTCCCGACTCCCGACTCCCGACTCCCGACTCCCGACTCCCGACTCCCTACTCCCTACTCCCTACTCCCTGTTCCCTATTCCCTGTTCCCTGTTCCCTTTACCATTAATCTACACCGTTCAATCATATCAATATAAGCTGGCGATAACTCCTGCCAACTAAACCGTTCATAGACCGTATTATGACAATTTTCACGCTTACTATCGTTATACCCTTCACTCAAGACTTGAGTAATTAAATTAGCTAAACTTCCGGTTAATTCAAAATTAGCGAAATATCCTTCATTGCCTAAAACAAAGTGAGTAATGTCATAATCATGAGCTAGACACGGTAAACCATGGGACATCGCCTCCACAATTACTCGTGGTAATCCTTCATGGAGAGACGCTAAGACGAAAAGATCAGCAACCTGATAGTAATTCGTTACTTGCTCACGAGCAACAGTTCGCACTTGAAACTGATCAACCCCTAATAGCTCTTGGCCAAGCTGAATAATTTCTGGTGATTCAGCATCCTGTTGACCTAATAATACTAGGAATGGTCTAGGTTTTGGCAAACTCGCTACTTCATTAATAATGTAGTCCATGCGTTTGTGAGACTTATTAATCGCTGCCACAGAAAGAATTAACGGTTGCTGTTTCGGTAGTCCTAATTTCTCTCGTAACGCCTCTCGTTCTAATGGTGATAGTATCTGTAATTTTGCAGGGATAAAGAATCCAGAGGGTAGTAGACTTTGTTGATCAGCAGGCTCTCCATAAGTTAACGCCTGTTTAAAGTGAATTGGTGTTAACTGCTGTACATGATCCCAACGGGAAAAAGGAGGGGATAAGGCTCCTCCATTACGGAAAAGTAGCTTATAATTCTGTTTTGTCAAACGCCGCCAGTGCCACAGTAGATAGCCTAAGCCATCATCACTGAAGTAAATTACCTCTGGACGTTTACGATATATATGTGATAATAAACTTAAGGTAAATGATGCTTGTTCAATAAAGTAGCCTTCTTGTCTGACAAAATAGTCACCTTTTTTGAAAAATTCACTTACTTGCTTAACCAATCGTCCCAGTTGACCTGCCATCCAACTATACCGTGGTAGATTCCATAATGTAATCATTTTTTTATCAGACTTACCTCCTCCTTTAAAAAGGGTGATATCAAGAGACGATTCCTGAGATAAAGCAGCAAAGCACTCTTGGGCAAACGATTCATAGCCCCGCTGGATATGACCTAGACCAGAACAGATTAGAAAAACTTTAGTCATGGGATCGCGGATTGATTTATTCTCGA
>NZ_JAAHIG010000645.1:0-2503 GCF_010692305.1 Moorena sp. SIO4G3
GTTATTAAACTAAGCCGAGGAGTCGCCTCCCCGACTCGTCTCCAGAACCGGACATGAAGCTTTCGCCTCATCCGGCTCCTCGCGTAGTAGTCCCTTGTCAGTGGGTACTTCTCTTTTAGAACGGATTGTAATCCAATTCCTCCCGTTGGGAGCTTGTAATTCTTTTCCGTGTTTTTGGTCGTGGCAGTGTAGATGTAATAATTCCTGGTTTTTCAGGCTATTATTACCTCCTAATGCTCGTGGTTTTATATGGTGAGATTCCATTAAATCTCCGTCCTTAAATTTGAGTTTGCAGAAGGCACATCTTCCCTCTTGTCTCTTAAAGAGTTTCCCCTTTATCGTATTCAGTTCAGGATGTTTTTGCATTCTGTTTCCCCAGTAGGTTAAGTCTCCGTCGTAGATACTGCGTCTTTCTTTGACCTTAACGTGTCTGACTATTTCAGTCTTTGCGTGTTTAGGGAGGATGTTTTTTCCGTCCTTGGTCATGAATACCCAGTTATCTATTATTGGAGGTTTCCATGGCTCCTTAGGTATTTCTACCTTTGTTCCCCAATATTTTTCTTTAACCCAGGATTTTGATTTTTTGGGATGTCTTCTTTCTCCCCATCTTTTAAGTTTGGAGTATAGTAAGTGGTCTACTTTGGAGTAAGTTTTTTTACTTACTACTGGTTTGTAATAATTTGCCCATCCCGTTATTATTGGTTTGAGTTTGTGTATTACATTTTCTGGCTTGGCGGTTTTCAGACTGGATATAGTATCTGAAAGCCGCCTTACATGCTCCTTCACTTTTTCTTTTGATGGTTTGATCAGGGTTTTATACCCTTGTTTCGAGTGGTGTTTTCCGACTTTATATTGTCGAATGTTAAATCCTAAGAAGTCAAATCCTTCGGATGTGTGTACCACTTTTGTTTTACTAGGTTTTAATTCCAGGCCAATGTTTTTTAACCATTCTTCTCCTTTGTATTTGAGTTTCTCAAGGACTTCTTTGGAGGGATGGAGTATGACGAAGTCGTCAGCGTATCGTATGATAGTTGTGGCGCTTCTTTTTGCTTGTCTACCATTTGGACATCCTGGGTATCTCATTTCTCCAGTTATTTCCATTAGGTAGTCTTCCAGTCCATGAAGGGCTATGTTGGCCAGTAGAGGGGATATTATCCCCCCTTGTGGAGTACCTTCTTCAGTCCTTGAGAATTTGCCTTCCTCCATTACTCCCGCTTTTAACCATCCTTTGATTAATCGCTTCATGGTGGGGTAGGTATTTAATTTTTTGAGGAGAGATTTGTGGTCGATTTTATCGAAGCATTTTGATATGTCAGCATCAAGTACCCATTTTTGGGCTTTATTGATGCTGATGTATATTGCTTGGATAGCATCGTGACATGACCTTCCTGGTCTGAACCCGTAGGAGTTAGGCTCGAAATGAGCCTCCCATTCTGGTTCTAGGGCTTGTTTGGTTAGAGCCTGGAGGGCGCGGTCGTATATGGTCGGTATACCTAATGGTCTCTTTTCATTACGTCCGGGTTTGTCTATCCAGGTTCGTCGGGTTGGTTGAGGTCTCTTATAGATTTTGAGGTTTTTGACTAGCTTCAATCTCTTAGTGCTCGACAAAGCCTTTTGACCATCGATGCCAGCCGTCTTTTTGCCTTTGTTTTCCTGAGTAACCTTCCTTACCGCCAACATTTTTGCTGACCAGGACTTGATCAGAGTTTTTTGAAGACTTCTCATTACACGAACATCGCCACGCAGGGAAGCTCTGTAAATTCGTTGTCTTGATGCAAAGCGCGAGTGGGGGAAACCCCCTGTTCCCTTGCTGCATCGCTTTTGCAACTTAAACACTGTAATTTCTAGCTTTCGCCAGTTTACCTTGTTCCATTCCGACTGTGGGGCGAACCCCCGAGTTTTAGACATATCTATTGCTACTGGCAACTTTACATTCTACTAATCCGCGTGAATCCGTCTGCGTATCCGGTGCATTACATACCGGCATTTGCTTCTGATTCAATCTCCTCAATACAGGCCATACGGCTAACTACCTACTCAAAGAATCGACCTCCTTTGAGAGAACCTGCATGATTACTTCGTTCCTGATTACCTTTCTTTTGACTTTTAGGGTGATACTATACGCCGGAATCTTAGGGAAACTTAAGATGTAGGATGGATTACATCTTACCTTGTTTGTCGATTCTTTACGTTTGTTCGTAGCGGCAGCCTATATTACGCTACATCGTCTTTTCGACGCTTCAGGTGTACCTTCACTTTCGTTACCCATGAGCCATCTTCCTATTTCCCATCCACCTAATAGGCTAGTAGATGTTCAACGTTCGACCCCGCTTTACCCTAGGATTTGTTAATTTCCTTTGAGTAGGGGTAGGGATGTCACTCCAGTTTCGGGAGGACAGGTTTTGCACCTGTAAGGTGATCAAGTTGTCAAGGTTTTGTTCCTTGCGGCTAATCCCCCTCTATCCTTTTCAGGTTAAGGTTTCTAGCCAACGAATCACACCCA
>NZ_JAAHIG010000646.1:0-2489 GCF_010692305.1 Moorena sp. SIO4G3
CTGGAGTTCACACGTTCGCTCTTCCAAAATTCTCCCCATCTCCCCATCTCCCCCTCTCCCCATCTCCCCATCTCCCCATCTCCCCATCTCCCCATCTCCCCATCTCCCCATCTCCCCATCTCCCCATCTCCCCATCTCCCCATCTCCCCATCTCCCACACTCTTATCCCCTACAGCCGCAGGTGCAATGTGTCGCAAAGCTGATCAAAATAGGATTGAAAGTCTTTTGTCGTTGATACCTCAGAGGGGAAGATGGCTTTATGGATTGCTTCTCCAACTGCCTTGGCTAACCGTGGTGGTACAGCATTACCAACCTGTCTGTATCGTGATGTTTTAGAACCTTTGAATACAAAATGATCAGGAAAGGATTGGAGTCTAGCTGATTCCCTTACCGTCAGCCGTCTTACTCCTTCAACTGTTCCTGATCTCGGCTTTCCCCCATTCATTAAATGACGATGATACACCAGTAAAACACCTTCAGGATCAATAATGTGGGTGCGGTAACCTCCCATAGTAGCGGTAATGGTAGGACTTGGTGCATCGAAATTGATGGGTTTTCCCCCACCCTTGACTAGGGTTCCTGTCCAAGGGGTAGGACGAATCACGGGTTTATTGGCATAGGAAACTTTAGTGCTATTCGGTTCATAGTCTGGAACATCAGTTAAGGCTGAACCTGATGAAATATAAAGATTAGATGTCCCTAACCCATGGGTTTTTAGGGGAAACGTAAAATCAGTTTTTGTGGCTAAACCGACCAAAAATAGACGTTCACGATACTGGGGAATTCCATAGGATGCTGCTTCTAAAAGGTCTACATAAACTGAATAATCCAGGGCTTGAAACTGCTGAATAATCCATTGATAATAATTAAAATTTTTAGAGCTTTGCAACCCAGGCATAGTTTCCATTAAAAATGCCTTGGGTCGAATCTCCCTTACCGCTCGAATGAATTCTGGAACTAAATCTTTATTGTTGGCTTCGGATAACTGTTTACTTGGGTCTTTGTTTAGGACAGAAAAAGGTTGACAAGGCGGTGACCCTACTACTAGGTCAATACCTTGAAATTGAGTAAAGTCTAAGGCTCTAACATCGGAGCGAATAACGTTAGTGCTAGGAAAGTTTTCTCGATAAGTGGAAACAGCAGATTTATCAATTTCTATTGCTGTGGTAATTTGCCACCCAGCCATATGGAAACCTAGAGAAAGGCCACCTGCCCCTGCAAATATATCGATGGCGTTTTTGGAATCATTCATGAGTTAGCGAGCAGTTTTTCCCTATCAGCTATAGTGTTTTTAGTTGGAGTAGGGAGTAGGGAGTAGGGGTAAGAAAATTTACTGTACCTCATAACTATGATCAGGGCTATATTTGCACTATTTGTAGTTTAACGGTATCAGCTGGTTTTGTAATGCCAAATTGGTACATATTTGATTATTTAAGGTTAGTAAGGTTTAAGGTTTAAGGTTTAAGGTTGCAGGTTTAAAGTTGAAGGTTGAAGGTTGAACGCGCACGCGTGGCTAAAGGCCAAGGTTTAAGGTTGCAGGTTGAACGCGCACGCGTGTCTAAAGGCCAAGGTTTAAGGTATAAGGTTGTTCGCGTGGGTGCATCTCATATTTGTAAAAAAGTGCGGTAGGCTGCGTTAGGGGCGAGCTCACCAAAAAAAATAGCCGTAGAAATACTATCCACGGCTATTTAAATGACTTATGTCACTGAGTTCCCAAACCGAAACTGATGTGATCCTATTTTATTGACCTTGGTCTTTCGGCCACCCTACGGGACCAGACCGGAGCCAAGGCTCTGGGGGGAAGCCCCCCCAGAAATTTAGCGATGCAGCGCGGTCTTGGGGGTTTCCCCCATGAGCGACTGCATCAAGACAAGGTGTTATGGCAACAGCCAATACTTCATCATGGTTGTCATCACTTCCCCTGGAGTTTCAGTAGGTTCCAAAGGGCTCCAGTCGGCAATCTCCCCATAGCCTAGGGAATAAAACATTTGCATACTATGGATTAGCGTGATTTGCGCGGTCTTGGGGGTTTCCCCCATGAGCGACTGCATCAAGACACGGCTTGACGAGGACCTTTTAGAGTGTGCTCAACAGGTTGTTTCTTTAGGTTTTGGTTAGAGTATTTTGACATAAGTCAGAACTTGAACTCATTGTGGGTTTACATTGATTATTGTAATGATTATATTTTAGTTTGTCAAGGGTTTTTATAATTTTTTATTTGGAGGGGTTAGAGATAGTTTAAAAACATGATTGGAGCAGGTACACTATGTAAAAATAATTGAAATTATAGCGTTTATAGGACTCATGATGTACACAGATTTTTTTGACTATTGGTTGTTCCCTGTTCCCTATTCCCTGTTCTCTATTCCCTATTCCCTATTCCCTATTCCCTATTCCCTATTCCCTATTCCCTATTCCCTATTCCCTATTCCCTATTCCCTATTCCCTATTCCCTATTCCCTATTCCCTATTCCCTATTCCCTATTCCC
>NZ_JAAHIG010000647.1:0-2477 GCF_010692305.1 Moorena sp. SIO4G3
CATATCTCTTAATGGGGTGGACTTTCACCACCATCCGTTAAACAGTTAGAAATTCGGGTTTTTCCCGCGATTCCCCTAAGTCATACCCCTCCTATCTCAGGAGGCTCCTACTTAGAACGAGCCGCACACTACTTTAAGGTCAATAAGTTACGGGTCTCTCTCCCGGCTCAGCCATCGCCAAAGGCGACGCTACGCGAACGGTTTTTCAGCCTGTACCCTATACTTAAATTATACTATGGCGCTATATAAGTGTCAACTAAAAGCCGTCCGTTGAAGTTACCGTAAGAATAGTGGAGCCTTATTTAATAAGTTTTTACCCTTTTTCTCATAGCCAGTCCCCCATAAAGGCTCCACTATTCTAAGGCGCGCGTCTCCTAGAAGGACGGGGCTTTAAACCCAAAAATTTTGGGAAAAGTTACAGTTAGTTTTATTATAAGGGGTCAGCTATCAGCTATCAGCCGAAGGCTTAGAGCTTAAATTGGATACCTAAATTAAAAGCAATCAAAAGTGGGCCTATTCCAACTCTAACACCATCCTAGGGCGGGTAAAATACCACGCCCCTATATAAATCAAATCATCTACGGATTGCTAAGAAGCTTCTGGACAATTTGCATACCGGTGATGGCTTGCCAGCTGAATAGTCCCAAGAGTACAACATTCAGGACGATGTGACTATAGCGAGCCCAAGTTTGACCTTTCTGCATTAATGGTGTTAGAGAGGCAGAGGTAGCAATAATTCCGGTCATGCCTAAACCAGCCAGCAAATGGGATCCAAAAAACAACTTGCCATTGTTAATGTAGGTTACTGCCATACCTCCGATGGTACCGAGTACCATCATTGCTAGCAACGCTGAACCAACAAGATGGTGCTTAACATTATATTGACCCTTAACTAGCGCTTTCTTTTCCTCACCTTCCGCCGTTCTAGTCTTTTGGATTTTCAAACCTAGATAAAGAGCATAGAAGGCTGCCGCTAGCAGCACCCACATCAGTAAGGGGTGGAAGAATTGAGACCAAAATTTAACAGACTCTGGCAGGTTCATATTGTTATGTCAATTTTCAGGAGCTTCATGAAAATTAACATAGCATAGTTGCCGTTATTAAGTCTAATGTGCTAAGGAATCAGTTAAACAAGATGGTAGTATAGGTCTGATGCTTTCTGATGCTTGCGGTTCAATTTGGGGGAATTTGGGGATTTTTAACGATGTAGAAATCTTGCCATGGCATGGTTGTTGCCATTGCATGGGTAGAGGATGCGTTCGCGTAGCGTAGCCCTTCGGGCTAATCGCTTTTAGCGGAAGCTGAGGCCTTTGGCCACGCTACGCGAACGCTTCATCGCGTCTTGCCACTGAGGCCTAAAACTGATGCCTAAATCAATTCCGGGGAAAGATCCAGGAACAAAACTGTTAACTTACGCGAGATACCTTACTGCAGTTTGGGGTTGATATCCGTGATTCTTGCTCCCCATCTCCCCGGAGCGCCCCCCTGAACACCCCGTCAGCATACCAAGTTGCATTCATATCTAGTATCTGCTTATTTGTTTACCTGCTCACTCCCTCACCAGTTCAAAGAATAATATCTTTGATTGATCGCAACTTGGTATCAATTCTTTAGGACAGGACTAACACACTAATAGACATAGCCTAATAGACATAGCGAGGCATCTCGCTCAAGGCGTTCCAGGTGTGTTCACTAACTACACCATTACCGAGCAAACCCCTGTCGATTTGGAAGCGTTGCACTGCTTCGAGTGTCAGGGAAGCGAAGATGCCATCAATATTAGCGGTATAGTAGTCACTAATCCAAAGTACTTCTTGGACAATTCTTACAGCCTCACCAAAACTGCCAGGACGTAGAATCGGCATATTGACCGGAGCACCACTCAGAAGAGCTTGCCAGGTCTTTTGGTCTACAATACCAGTTGCTCTGAGAAATACCTTTTGCTGGTAGCCTTGCACAGCATATTCAATCTCTGTGTCAAACACACCATCTAATGGACCAAAGTAATATCCCCGGTGAGCCAAGATACTTTGTAATTCTACCACATACAGACCAATGAACCCTAGATAAAGGGTGTGCTTTCTGAGCCAAGCAGTGACACAAGCACTGGTCTGGGAGGTTTCCAAATTAATCAAAGCTGTCATTCTAGATTTCCCTGATGAAATTTTTCCTGGCATTATTCATAATCAAATAGCTGAGCTTGATCTGGGGTGATTTAAGTTTTAATAAGTTGTTAACCTTTTGCCAGTCAAACGTGATTTGAATCACGGGGTAACTATGTCAGGGTAAACGCATCTTATTTTGAAATGCCTACTGGATATGAGAGTCATAAAAATAAGTATTTATGCTTATTAATTTTGAAATTTCTGGTGAGTAAGGCTTATAGAATTTAGATGCGTTTGCCCTGGTAACTATGTAGAGTGTTAAGAGTTGGCTGTGGATCCCTAAGGTCAACACTCACTAGTCAACACTTAACA
>NZ_JAAHIG010000648.1:0-2476 GCF_010692305.1 Moorena sp. SIO4G3
AAAATAAGTAGGCAGCGTGAAGAACATGCGAGTGCGATTCGTTGGTTAGAAACCGGTAACGGGGGATTAACCACAAGGACATACCTTGATAACTTGAATTCCATGTTGGTGAAAAACCAACCCTCAAGAAATCTGAGTGACAGCCCTACCCCTAGGCAATGAGAACTAACAAGCTCTAGTCTAAAGCGGGGTCGAACAGCGAAACTCTATAAGCCTAAATATGGAGCTAGTAGCAGGAAGGATGCTCAAGAGTACCGAAAGGGAAGATACACAGGAACCATCGTAATCTTCAACCAGCGCAATAAGGCTCTTAACGCTGGAAACAAACAGTAAAGGAATCCATAGAATCACAGGGTTTCGCGTCCAAGTGATGATTTCTCTGAGAGATTCCCGGTGGATAGTATCACTCTAAAAGCATAAAGAATGGAATTCAGGAACGAAGTAACCGCGTAGATGCTCTTAGGAAAGGTCGATTTCCTAAGTAGGTAGTTAGCCGCAAGGTCTACGACGGAGAGATAGAGTCAGAAGCTAAGGTCACTATGTAACGTAGTGGATACGCTGACAGACTCACGTAATAGGAAAAGATATAGTTGTAAGTAGTAATGAATATGTCTAAAACTCTGAAACAAGAGTCGGAATGGAATAAGGTAAACTGGCGAAAGCTAGAAATCACAGTATTCAAGTTACAAAAACGAATATATCAAGCCTCAGAACGTGGAGATGTCCGCGTGGTAAGACGGTTACAAAAAACCTTAATGAAGTCCTGGTCAGCAAAAATGCTCGCAGTCAGGAAGGTAACCCAACAGAATAAAGGGAAAAAAACCGCCGGAATAGATGGTCGGAAAGCCTTAACAGGAAAACAAAGACTAAAACTAGCGGAAAACCTCAGGGTATACAAACGACCTCAACCCACACGTAGAGTATGGATTGAAAAACCTGGTCGTAAAGAAAAACGCCCACTAGGAATACCAACCATATACGACAGAGCACTACAAGCACTAACCAAACAGGCATTAGAACCTGAATGGGAAGCTCGCTTTGAAACCAACTCCTACGGTTTCAGACTAGGAAGGTCATGTCATGATGCCATCGAAGCAATATTCGACAGTATCGCCAAAAAACCCAAGTGGGTATTAGACGCCGATATATCGAAATGTTTTGACAAAATCAACCATAAAAAACTACTCACAAAATTAAATACCTTCCCCACTATGAAGCGATTAATCAAAGGGTGGTTAAAAGCGGGAGTAATAGACGAAGGAACACTTTCCTCTACAAATGAGGGTACACCACAAGGGGGAATAATATCACCCCTTTTGGCAAATATAGCCCTTCACGGAATGGAAGAGACAATAAAAGAATACGTAGAAAATCTATCCTATAAAGAAACCCAAATAAAAGGGAAAAGGGATAGAAGAAGAAGTATTAGTCTCATACGGTATGCAGACGATTTCGTCATCATACACAAAAACAAAGAAGTGGTAGAAAAGTGTAGAGAAGTTATAGAAACATGGTTAAAAGACATTGGCCTTGAATTAAAACCTAGTAAAACCCGATTGACCAACACCTACAATGGATTTGATTTTCTCGGATTCAATATCCGACAATACCAGGTAGGAAAAAACCAATCAAAACAAGGTTTTAAAACACTCATTAAGCCATCAAAAAAAAAAGTAAAGGAACACAAATAGCAGCTAGAAAACGTAATAGAAAAACATCTAGCTGCTCCACAAGCCGCCTTAATCAGCAGGCTTAAACCCATCATACAAGGTTGGTGCAACTACAACAAGAGTGTAGTAAGCAAAAAGACCTATGCAGGGTTAGACTATGTGCTCTGGAACAAACTTCAAAGATGGGGATACCGAAGACATCCCAACAAGTCAAAAACCTGGGTCAATAAGAAATACTGGGGAACCAAGGTCACTGAACCTAAAAACCCCTGGGAAGCACCTAAGGTAGATAACTGGATTTTTATGACAAAAGAAGGAATATACCTTCCAAAACATTCAAAAACAGAAATCATTCGACACACAAAGGTCAAAGGAAACAGTAGCCCCTACAACGGGGATTTAATATACTGGAGTACCAGAATGAGTAAACACCCTGAAATGTCCAAACAGAAGGTAAAACTTCTCAAAAGACAAAAAGGTAAATGTACTCACTGCAAACTAACCTTTAGGGATGGAGACCTAATGGAAACACACCATAAGGTACCACGCGCACAAGGTGGAAACGACCAAATCAATAACCTTGAACTACTCCACCTACATTGCCATGATGAAAAACACAAAATGAAAGTCAAGAGTAAGCGTCACGAATCAAGTAAAGATTCCTCTGAACTAAATGACCACCCATTTTGAAAGAGGTGCCACATGACAAGGAACCCTATTATGAGGAGCCGTATGATGGGAAACTATCACGTACGGTTTTGGAGACGAGTCAGACGCGGGGCAACCCCCTGGCTTAGTTTAATAGA
>NZ_JAAHIG010000649.1:0-2440 GCF_010692305.1 Moorena sp. SIO4G3
CCAAAGACATCACGAAAACATGGCCCCGCCGCCAAACGGCCGCACGCCAAGGCGGAAAGACTGCGCAGCAAGGCATTGCATCCCCCTATCCCCCTATCTCCCTATTTCCCTATCCCCCTATCCCCCTATCTCCCTATCCCCCTATCTCCCTATCTCCCCATCTCCCTATCTCCCTATCCCCCTATCTCTCCAAATTGTTAACGTATGATATTGAAACAGTTATAATGGGGAGATGGGGAGAATTTTAAGGTTTTTTTAGTAACCACTTGTCTGAGTCATTCACCATTTTGACTATACTCCCTAAAATCTCGTTATATTGATTTGAGAGTTCTCTGGCAATACCAAGATCTAGATAATTGCATTTAACTGCAAATTTCAACCACACTTGAGTTTCTGCTGCCTCTGCTTCTGCATCGTTGAGCCTAGCACAAAAAGAGCCTTGATATCTTCTTCTGCGCCAAGCCTCTGCTAGGTTAGCACATACTGAACGAGAAGAGCGTCGGATTTGATCAGTTAAAGCGTATCTTTCTTCAATTGGGAAACGTTTAGAGAGTTCAAATATCCTCATGGCAGCCTTAAAAGCCTTTTGATACACTTCTAAATCTTCATGATTATTGATCAATTTAGGTGTTTTTGAACTCATCCCTAACTCTCTATTTTCAATACTCCCAATCTCCTGATAGTTTAATGTTTACATCAGGAATATACCAGCAGTAGTAAACCCTCGCAAAGGGCTGGGCAAGATTTATTTACATTTGGGTCGCACCGAGGGAGTCTGGAAATTGCATCAAGACCATCAAAATATAGCGCTAGCTTTTAACCTTGTGTCAATGTCAAACACCTTAATCGGTAGTGCTATACTTAGTCGCCCCATCACCCGATCACCCCATCACCCCATCACCCCATCACCCCATCACCCCATCACCCCATCTCCCCATCTCCCCATCTCCCCATTAATTATGGGTATTCAACCAGAATTGATATCAGTCCTAATCCTGTTCTACCATCTGCACCAATTTCCCTAGAATAGGTTCGATGGGAGGGAGCAAATATTCCGCGAGGTCGAGGGTTACTGTTTTTTCTTCCAATTTCAGAAATCGCCATAGAGTCCCAGTGGTTACTGCACCGTAAACCGTTGCGACGTTACCATTATTCTGCTGTTGATTAAACCGACCGGCTGCTACCATCGCAGCCATACACTGTCCCAATCCCCCTTTCAAGTCTTCTTTTTTAGCTTCGATAATAATGGCTACCGGGGCTTTAACAAATAACTGTTCCGGTGAAAGACTAATAATAAAATCACAGGTACCATTTAATCCCACTTCTGGATCAACATTAAACTCTTCCCCAGAAAACAAGCTAACCTGGTTTTTATGGAATTCTCTAACTGCCAGTAGCACTGGACATATCAAGAGTTCGGATCGCGCTTTTTCCGTATTCAATGCGATCGCTAGTTGATAATTATGGGTGATAAATTCCGCTAAATAAGGACTAGGAGAAATTACGCGATCGCTATCGCTTTCAAAAATATTCCCTTGTTCGATTAAGGTTAAGTCAAAATCCTTGACTACTTTTTGAATAGTAAATTGACTGTAAGACATGAGCTAGGGAAGGGAGTAGGGAGTAGGGAGTAGGGAGTAGGGAATCGGGAATCGGTAAAAAATATTGTGTACTTGATTACTATGAAAAACGCGCTTATTGCCTTTTTTAACTATTTGCTGACATGCTATACTTTTAATGCGATTGACTGTAGGTCACGCGGGGCGCGTTCGCAAAAAGACCGCAAAGTGTGCTATTCAATAATAATGAATTATTAGGTAAATTCAATTATTCAATTTTGTTATGTTTAGCGGGTATGGGGTTTACTTCTACACCTCGGCAGGGAGCTGATGAGTCTCTAGATATTGCTCTTGACACTCCCCGGTCTAAAGACGCGGGGATTCTTCGCTCAACGACCCGACTTGCTGCTTCTGGCCGGAACCAAGAACAGTAGAGGTCAGATCTCCCGAAGCGTTGGGATAATGGATCCAGGTTCCGGTGTGCCCCACCGTACCCAAGGCTCTTTTCAGGATATTGATTGCGGCGTTATGGTCTCGGTCTAACTTGCAACCACATTTGCAAACGTGAGTCCTAGTTGATAGTGATTTCTTGACCACTTCACCGCATTCTGAGCAATTTTGACTGGTATTGGCGGGATTTACTGCAACCGTCACCTTTCCAAATTTTGTACCAAAATGCTCCATCCATTTTCTAAATTGGTACCAACCCGCATCATTAATAGACTTAGCCAGACAATGGTTTTGAACCAGGTTTTTATTAAACTAAGCCAGTGAGTCACCTCACTGACTCGTCTTCAAAACCGGACGTGAGAGTTTCCCCTCATCCGGCTCCTCGTGATAGGAACCATTTTTTCATTGGTACCTCTTTACACTAGAACGGG
>NZ_JAAHIG010000065.1:0-31975 GCF_010692305.1 Moorena sp. SIO4G3
TGTTTGTCGAAAGGGTAACTTGCGCGATCGCATTACTAGTAGCCCGTTAGCCAAGGACTTAATGCTAAGCAATAGTAACACCACTTTCAGAGAATTTAGTGCTCCCTACATCAATTGCGATAATTTTTGTTCCCGACTCCCGACTCCCGACTCCCGACTCCCGACTCCCGACTCCCGACTCCCATTAACCCAGCACGAAAACCCTCACCTCATTAAGAACTGCTATACCTTATTATATGTAGGCTAGAATTCCCTTCTTCAGAGGCATTTGGCGATGCTCTGTAGGAGCCGCTGGGTGAACGCAAAAGCGAATCTAAATGAACAACCAATCAGTCAACGTAACAGCTAAAAAGACTAACAACAAAATTACTATCCTATTTGATGGGGGGTCTCGTGGGAATCCTGGAATAGCCGGTGCTGCTGCTATTATTAAACAACCGGGAGCTCAAACCATTAGGGTTAGTCAATTTTTCCCTCATGCTACCAACAATCAGGCCGAATATACTGGAGCCATTCTTGGCTTGGAGAAAGCCTTGGAAATCGGTGCTGGCCAGGTAGTCCTAAAAGGAGATTCTCAACTAGTTATCAATCAGCTTAAAGGTACCTGGAGAGTTAAAACACCCCACTTACGACCGTTATGGACAAAGGCTAAGTCACTGCTGAATCAGTTTGACTCTGTTAAATTGGAGTGGATTCCCCGAGCACAGAATTCAGAAGCCGATGCCGCTGCGAATCAGGCTATGGATCAACGCCAAGGGGTTAACGCTGTCAGAAAGAACCCAACTGGGTTGCCCAAGGCTAAACCTGCTGTACCAAAACTGGCTAACCAGTCCTCTGAGTTGCCCAAGGCTAAACCTTCTATAGCAAAACTTGCTGAGCAGTTCTCTGAGTTGCCCAAGGTTCAACCTCTACCAAAACTTGCTAACCAGATCTATGAGCTGATTGCGATGGGAACAAAGGCTGGATTTAAAGATTTCTTAAACTTGAAAAGTGGTCGGGATGAGTTGACTAGCAAGCGATTGCCCACCCTCAAGGAAATGGTACCTAGTGCTGTTCAAAATGCGATCGCATCCGCTATGGCTGAAGCCGATGACTCTACCTTAGCCAAGGTATACCGCTGGTATCTCAGAGGATTACCCGCAGACTTAGCAATTAGAAAAGTCCAGGTCGATTTAGAAGTATCTGAAAAGATTATCCAGCGTCGTCAAAACAAATAACCAAACCCTTTAATTATAACACATAATTATCGCTCTAGCAATTCTAGGTAATTTGTAATAAGTAAAAACTCTGATCAAGACCTGAGTACTTAGTAATTAGTACTAGATTTATACAAAATGCGACTGGTTCACCATTGGGATTGCGATCGCAACCATGGCTTTTGCCTGTGATATATATCATAGGCGGAAAGAAAAAGATGAGTTATTATTGTGAGTACCAGATTCCCCTGGCCAGGTGTGGGGTTAAGCTCAAATCTAAAAAAATACTAAAGAGCTATTGTTTAGAGTTCCTGAGAGGATACATAACAGCTATCTAAAAGAGCTTCACTACAGTAGTAGAAGCTCAAAGCTAATCCAACAGGAGTTCAAAAAATGGGTTACTAAGAAACGGTAACCCCAACTAGGGCATTTGACGAGCTGCTTCTTGCGTAGGCAAAACAAAATGTCTTTCACCTTGCCATCATTTGATCTTGCCACTCGTCAACGACTTTTTATTTATTGCAATATCTAATTGGTTAAGTCATGGAAGCACATCAATCACATCAAGCGATAACCTATCAAAATGTAATGGAAATCTTAGTGGCTCAGGAAGTAGAGCGTCAAAAGTCTCGACTTTCCCCGAAGCTAGCTAAGTATATCAACCAGGTAGAAGTGGCTACCTACGCCCTCAATCGTTTACCACCTCTGTATGCTTCCTGTGAAGAAGGGAGGCGTCAGCAGCAGTTAAAGGGTCACAAAAAACTAAGGCAGGAGATTACCACTACTGTGCGTCAAGCCTTTGCTGCGGTACAACGAGACCCGATCAGGCTTTGTACACCAATCAGACCAGAAGAAGACACCGAATCTCTAGCCGCTAAACTGGCTCTGCAAGGACTCCGGGAATTACTCAAAAATCAGAACATAACATGGTATAACCTGGTCAGTATTGTCAAGCAAACCCTGATTAGAGCAACTCAGCTCAGAAAAAATCGCCAAAAAGAGCAGCCAAGAGACCCAATTTATGGTTGGAATGACTCTCGTTACCAGCTCTAACCTTTTGATTGCTTTCACAGGTTGACAAGTTGTTCCCCCTTGGCGTTCCCGTAGGGTAGGTTGATCAGTTGTTCGCCCTTGGCGTTCCCGTAGGGTAGGTTAACAGGTTAACAAGTTGATCAGTTGAAGGTTGACAGGTTGACAGGTTGTTCGCCCTTGGCGTTCCCGTAGGGTAGGTTGACAGGGTATGGTCTCTAAACCAGCGTTTTAGATTTATTTATAAATTGGTGATTTACACCGTTTTTCATAGATATAAGGTACACAGGATTTTTTCCCTCTTACCTCTTAACTGCTCCGAAGTCCCTGCTCCCTGCTCCCTAAAACCCGCTGGCGTAAGTACCTAACCCAATTCAAAACTGCTGTAATGCTGCACTTCAACTATTCTACTATAATCAATGCACCAGTTGAGATAGTTTGGAACTTTCATGAGCGAGATGATATTCTCGATCTCCTAACTCCACCCTGGCAACCAATCCAGGTGATCCGTCGTGAAGGAGGTTTAGGGATTGGAGCTGTTTCGGAATTTCGGATTTTTCTTGGTCTAATTCCCTTACAATGGATTGCTGTTCATACCGAGTATGAGCAATACCGAATCTTCAGTGATCAACAAAAAGAAGGACCCTTTGACTATTGGCTTCATCGCCATCAATTTATTCCAGAAGACCAGAAAACTAGGCTAACTGATTCCATTGAATTTGCCTTACCAGGAGGATCCTTAGTCGAAGACATGTTTGGTTGGTTAGTAACCCTGCAACTAGAGCAAATGTTTCGCTATCGCCATGAGGTAACCCAACGGGAATGTTCTAAATTGGTGAATTGAAAGGTAAACATTTTCTAAAAGTAGGGAACAGGGAACAGGGAACAGGGAACAGTAAATGTTGCGTAGGGTGCGTAGGAAACGGGCAAGATGCCCATTCCACCCACCGGATCAAACAGCTTTTAGGAGATGCACCAGGCAAGAGGCAAGAGGCAATAGGCAAGAAAGTATATAGGGATTTTACCACTACCATTAATACAAATCTCCCCATCTCCCCATCTCCCCATCTCCCCATCTCCCCACACTACTGTTCTGTTTCATCTAACAATTTTTCCATAATTTCCTCTAACTCGTCCTTTGAATCCTTGGCGAATTGGACACTAGTAATAGTCCCCAAAACTCCACCCGATGCTGTCAAGCTTGCTTCCGAAACTTTGTTACTATAAAACAATCCGACACCAAATAAAGTCATCAACGCTGATGCAGCAGTTACACCAAGAGCAAGGTTGTAACTATGTCTTGCTTGTCGTAATAATTCCAGGATGATTTCTTCTTTGATATCACGGTAGTCATCGTTATTTTGTGGCTTCTTATAAAAATTAAAGGGCATTGTTAGTCTCCTCAATCTTCTATCGTTGGCTGCTGATATTCGTATCTTATTCAGAGGAAACTATACACGCCAAGGGCAAATAGGTTTAGTTTATGTTAGCCTTTGCCCTATTGGGTTTTAGGGAGCAGGGACTTCGGAGCAGGGAGCAGAGAAGAAAGAAAAGGGAAGAGGGAAAAATCCTGTATACCTCATAGCTATGAAAAACGCTATAAAATAGATTAGGGCAAATAGGTCAATCAAGAAAACCTATCTGCCCTAGTTGGTTAAACTTATGATTGGTTCCTATAAGTGCGTTTATATCTGGGTTGTAAACACAATTTTTGCCTTTTCCGGCAAAAGGCAAGAGCTAAAAAGCAAGAGGGGAAAGAGATCCGGAGTTTTATTGGATAAGAAAAAAAGACCATACAGGTTTACATATCATTTAGAAACGCGATCGCGTTTCCTAAGAGGTTGTCTCAGAAGTCCCATTTGCTACATCCAAGCCCCCTAAATCCCCCAATTTTGCGGTGCGACCCAAGGGCGATTTACTCGCCCATTGGAAAGCGCACCGGAAGGGACTTTTAGAAGCAAATGGACTCTTGTTCCCCCCAAAGTTGGGGGGCTAGGGGGGCAAAATTCAGTATCAAAAAACTTTTCAGATATCCTCTAATAACCATGAGGTACATCGCTCCCTACTCCCTACTCCCTACTCCCTACTCCCTACTCCCTACTCCCTGCTCCCTGCTCCCTACTCCCTACTCCCTACTCCCTACTCCCTACTCCCTAAAATCAAAATGCTCGAATCTGACAAAATGCGATCGAGTCAGCAAGGTAAAGCTAGACTCAAACAAGCTTACAAAGACGCTAGACTAACTCAAGAGAAACTAGCACAGCAAGCCCGTGTCTCTGTCGATACCGTTAAGCGGTTGCTTGGTACTAAAGATTGTCCCCATGGAGTAGAACGATGGGCAGTTAGAAATATTTGTAACGTTCTAAAGATTAAACCAACTGATATCGTTGACAAAAAAGACTGGGAGCCTCAACAGCAGTTACCACCAGAGTTTGAACAACTTATTCAAGACAAAACTGACTTATTTTGCGGACGTCAGTTTGTCTTTAACGCTATTGAAGACTTCTTCAGGAACACTACTCATGGCTACTTTACTGTTATTGGTGATGCCGGGATGGGTAAAAGCGCCATTGCTGCTAAGTATGTATTAGACAACCCAGAAGCAATTTGCTTTTTTAATAGTCGTGCTGAGGGCATGAATCGTCCAGAATTATTCCTAAGGAAAATCCGTCAACAATTGACCACTCGTTACCAGTTGTCAGATGCTCAAGATGCTGATTTATCAGCCTTGTTGGCTAAGGTTAGGGAAAAATTATCTGCCGGTGAACGGTTGGTGATTGTTGTGGATGCTTTGGATGAAGTTGACCAAGAGGGAGCTGGTAATCTTTTATACTTACCGACTATTTTACCAGACCGTGTTTATTTTATCCTGACCAGAAGACCCTATAATCAGAATGAGAAAAGGCTGCGGTTATCCCCCAGTACACCAATCGAAGAATTGGATTTAAGGGAAAAGTCTCAACAAAGCAATCGAGATGTAAAGGAATATATTAGGCAATTGCTGAATCATCCAGACTATAAACCGGGATTGAGTCAGTGGATTAAAAACCAACGTTCCCTATCTAATCAAGAGTTTGTAGAACAAATTGCTCTAAAAAGCGAAAATAACTTTATGTATTTGCGCTGTGTGTTGCCAGCCATAGCCGATGGCTTTTATAATGATAAACCCTTGGATGAATTACCCGTAGGGTTACAAGGCTATTACGAAAACCATTGGCAGTTGATGGGGATGACAACCAAGCCTTTACCCAGGGATAAAATTAAAATTGTTTATGCCATGTGTGCCTTACGTAGTCCGGCTTCTCGTCAAATAATTGCCAACTATTCTAAGCAGGATGAATTCACGGTGCAGGAAGTGCTTGATGGATGGCAGCAATTTTTACAGAAGCAAGAAAGCTATCGACCACCACGTTATCGATTTTATCACGAAAGTTTCCGAGATTTTTTGCATCGTCAGGATATTGTGCAAGCAGCAGGCGTGATGTTACCTAATATTAGTGGTGAAGTTGCGGATAATATGACAGAAGGGCTGGAGTTATGAGTTCTGTAGGGTGCGTTAGGGGCGGTCGCTCTAATTTTCCGCCTCTTCGTGCTTGGTTTTGACAGCCAGCCCCGTAACGCACCACCGAGTCAAACAGCATGCATTGAGATATACCCCTTAAATTATGAGTAATCTTCGCAGTTGGTTAGCGCAAAAATCACCAGAAGAAATAGAGCATTTTTTGGGTGAAATTCCCCGTTTGTGGTTAGAAGGTGGAAACCTTAACAAATTATCTCGTTTGTTGAGTAATTATGAGTTTATCGAAGCCAAACTTAATCATCCTGAATTTGGCATCAAGGCACTGATTGAAGATTATGAGTTGATTGATGATATTGACTTATCCCATCCAGACTACAGCGAGCAAACGATAACATCCCTGAAGTTAATTCAGGGAGCCTTGCGACTATCAACACATATCTTAAGTCAAGATCCAAATCAATTAGCAGGGCAACTCTCAGGGCGTTTACTAGATTCTGATACCCCAGACATTCAACGATTATTACAACAGATACCGCAAACCGAAACGACTTATTTGCGTACCTTGACAGCTACCTTAAATCCTCCTACTGGACCCTTACTCTCTACCCTTAGTGGTCATGGTGACTCAGTAAATGCAGTTGCTGTTACACCAGATGGCACCAGGATAATTTCTGGTTCATCTGACAACACAGTTAAAGTGTGGGATTTGAATACAGGTGCAGAAGTCTTAACATTAACAGGTCATAGTGCCCCAGTCAATGCTGTAGCGGTTACTCCCGATGGCACCAGGGTAATTTCTGGTGCCTCTGATAATACAGTTAGAGTTTGGAATTTAGCAACAGGGAAAGAAATACTGAGATTTAATGGTCATAGTCTGCCTGTAAATGCTGTAGTTGTTACTCCCGATGGCACCAGGGTAATTTCTGGTGCCTCTGATAACACTGTTAAAGTCTGGAATTCAGCAACAGGTACAGAAATATTGACATTTAATGGTCATAGTGCCCCTCTAGTTGCTTTGGCGACTACTCCCGATGGGAAGAAAGCGGTTTCAGCATCAATTGTGGGGGTTTATCACCATATCATAGTCTGGAACCTAGAAACAGGAAAAGAAGAATTAACTCGAGAATATAATGGAAACTTACTGAAAACTGTTGCTATCACCTCTGATAATGACTTAATTTATGGATCAGATAATGGAGCTATTACGTTTTGGAATTTAGAAAGCCCTGAAGAGTTTGCCCTGCTGGCTCCATCTGACAATCCTGATACAAGCAAAAAATTATACCCCATAAGCCGTGTGCTTTCCGAGCTCGATCCATTCGATCCATCTAACAATCCTGATACAAAGGAGGAATTATATGCCATTGCGTTTACTCCTGATGGCAAGTCGCTGATTGCTGTTTACAGTGATAATTTATTAATGGTTTTGAATCTAGAAAAAAATCAAAAATCCCACCAAGTTACGTTTTATTTTAAACTCGAAGGTCATACTGATCCGATAGTTGATATTGCGTTTACACCTGATGGTGAACGATTTATTTCTGCTTCCAAGGACAAAACCCTTAAAGTGTGGAATTTCGGATTATTATTTTCTAATAATAAAGTTATCAACGATAACAAATCCGTAAATGATGTAACCATTACTCCCGATGGTAAACA
Source organism: Moorena sp. SIO4G3 (assembly GCF_010692305.1). Lineage (NCBI taxonomy): Bacteria > Bacillati > Cyanobacteriota > Cyanophyceae > Coleofasciculales > Coleofasciculaceae > Moorena > Moorena sp. SIO4G3. Next base: position 7,405 of record NZ_JAAHIG010000065.1, read on the forward strand.
AGCAATTTTTGCTTTACCATATAACATAGTTAGAGTTTATAATTTAGAAAAAATCACGCATAATTTTAAATTTTATACTGATAAATATCAATATAGGTTTTCCAGAATACAAAATAGATTTGTAGAAATTATAGATAAATTTTTTGACTGGTGGGTCAAAGCACTAACTATTAATTTATGTTATAGCTTAGTGAGCTTAGGTATAACTTTGTTGTTAATTGTTAAAGGCAATTTCTATCCTCGGATCAGATTGAATGATGATTTTCACTTATTATTTTTTGTATCACCTGTTATTATTGGATTTTTAACTAATATTTTCTTTTTTGTTAAATTAATTTTGAGCTTGATTATTGGTAATGAAAATAACAAAAATCAATTTAAACAAGATCCTAAGATGTACTCAAATTTTAAAGTAGATGAATCAAGCCAATCTTTCGGAAAACAAGAAATTATTACCCTAGGTATAATACCATATAAAAATGAATTAATTTGTGTTGATAAACATCTAAATTTGTGGAATTCGTGTTATTTTTTAACTTTCTGGGACTTAAACAAAAAAAATCATAATTATGATTTACGAACTACCTCGCAGTTGATCTTTATTGCTTTAGGCTTATTAATACCTATTACTAGTATATCGTTGTCAGTATTTTATTGGGAAACAATTGTTGAATATTTATTACCATTACGACCGTGGTTATCTACAATATTAATTTGGTGTGGATTATCTGTAATTCCACTAGTAGTCTCAGGATTAGCATTAGTATTTTATGAATCTCTAACAACTCTATCAATCACGCCAGATGGAAACTATGTAATTGCTGGTTCAATTAACAGCACCATTAAAGTTTGGAATCTCCAAACCAAAAAGTTATGTTTTGTCCTCAAAGGTCATCAGGAGGAGATAACTAGTTTAGCTATCACCCCAGATGGTAAATATTTGCTTTCTGGCTCCAAGGATAAAACTATCAAACTTTGGAATCTAGAAACTAGAAAGGAATGTTTCACCCTTACAGGTCATCGTGATTCAGTCAATACTCTCTCCGTAACCCCAGATGGTAACTACGTAGTTTCTGGAGCAAAGGATAATACTATCAAAATTTGGGATTTGCAAAAGCGAGAGGAAATGTTTACCTTTACAGGTCATACCGACTCCATCAATCGGATCAAAATAACATCCAACGGTAAGCTAGTGATTTCTGCATCTTCCGATAAAACACTCCAAGTGTGGGATTTCGAGACTCGGGAAGTTATTGCTACGTTTACTGGAGAAAGTGCTATCAACTGTTGTGCCGTTGCACCGGATGATGTCACCATTGTCGCAGGGGATGAAGGGGGAAATATGCATTTTCTGCGGTTGGAGGGAGTGGGGAGTAGGGAGTAGGGAACAGGGAACAGGGAACAGGGAACAGAAAAGAGGCAAAAGGCAAAAGGCAAAAGGCAAAAGGCAAGTAGGGAGTAGGGAATAAATTAATCATAAATTCATCCTAGGGTGGGCAGTGCCTAAGACAGATAATATTAGGGTTTAATAGATTTTATCAGCACTGCCCACCAACCTAAAATTAACTAGAAACTAGTAATACTATTAATCCTAGGTGGGAATTTTAATAATGATAGGGTTTAATAGATTTTATCAGCACTGCCCACGGACAATAAAGAGTTTAGCTTTTTCATAAAATTAATCATCAGTCAGGTGGGCAGTGCATCAGAGCAATTTCAAAGCTGACCATTGGTTTGATAAGCACTACCCACCCTACATCTACTCCGCCTTAAGCCACCTCAATATACTCACAGAATGACACTGATTCAGGAGCAGTTAATCCATCGTCTTTCAATCCTTCCAAATGAAACATCACTGCCTCAGTAATTAATTGTTTAACGTCTTCTAATGTTTCTGCCACCGCAACACATCCAGGAAGATCTCGAACATAAGCACCGTAGCTATTTTTTCCTTGTCTTGATGCAGTCGCTCATGGGGGGAACCCCCAAGACCGCGCTGCATCGCTTTTCAATAACAACTGCATAGCGCATTAAATTTTGTCCTCCTCTATTTGAGCTTGTCGCCATATATTTTTAAGAGTCCCAATCGGAACCTCAAGACTTGATTTACCCGATACTGTTACTGTGCCAGACTTTGAAGGAGTAGGGAGTCGGGAGTCGGGAGTCGGGAGTCGAGAATAAATTAATCATAAATTCATCGTAGGGTGGGCAGTGCCTAAGACGGATAATATTAGGGTTTAATAGATTTTATCAGCACTGCCCACCAACCTCAAATTAACTAGAAACTAGTAATACTATTAATCGTAGGGTGGGCAGTGGATAAAACGGATAATATCAATTTGTAATAGGTTGGATCGGCACTGCACACCGACAATAAAGAGTTTACCTTTTTAATCAAATTAATTCTCAGGTGGGCAGTGCATCAGACCAATTTCAAAGCTGACCATTGGTTTGATAAGCACTGCCCACCCTACATCTACTCAACCGAACATGATATTATCCCGACTCCCGACTCCCTAAAACAAAAAAAATCGGTCAAGTTTGGTTAAGCCCAATTCTTGACCGCATTCAATTTTTCGATATGTCACAAGAACAGCTCAGCTGTACTTATATGATAACAACTCCAAATCGACTATTACATTGTTGTTGAATTACTCAGCAACTGCTGGAAACCAACAACATCCCAACTCATACTGCTTCATCCTGCTTCACAAAATAACCGTCACGATTCCTTTTGGCCAGGGATGAACATCCCTGGCAAATTTCTATCCTAGTCTACGTAAAAGTGTCGAATGAAAAAGGTCATCACCTGACCAGGCTTTCCGGTAGGCTCCGGAGTGCTCCATTCGTCCGGGTGTGCATACTTAAGGGCATACACGGCATTAATGGTATTGCGAACCTGTTCAGGAGTACCGACCAAGACGTGCTTGGCTTTTTTGCACTTACGGCATTGGTCACCAGAGTTTTCTGGGCAATTAGGATTGTTGAGATTGTGATCTGAGTTGGGGTTAATGTTGTTAGTCATTTGGAGTTCCGTGTTTGAACTGTGTATATTATTAATATATTAATTTATTTACTATGTGTCAAGGGGTTTGGGAATTTTTTTTTATTAAGAAATGGGGAATCGGGAATCGGGAATCGGGAATCGGGAATCGGGAATCGGGAATCGGGAATCGGGAATCGGGAATCGGGAATCGGGAATCGGGAATCGGGAATCGGGAATCGGGAATAAATTAATCATAAATTTATCGTAGGGTGGGCAGTGGATAAGACTGATAACTATCAACTTGAAATAGATTTAATCCACTGCCCACCGACAAGGACATGGAATCGGGAATAAATTAATTGTAGGGTGGGCAGTGGATAAGACTGATAACTATCAACTTGAAATAGATTTAATCCACTGCCCACCGACAAGGACATGGAATCGGGAATAAATTAATTGTAGGGTGGGCAGGGTTGCAGACGGATACTATCAACTTATAATCGGTTTTATCGGCACTGCCCACCAATAATATTAATCGTAGGGTGGGCATTGTTTCAGAGGGATACTATCAGGTTATAAGAGATTTTTTCGGCACTGCCCACTAACAATATTAATCGTAGGGTGGGCAGGGTCGCAGACGGATACTATCAGGTTGTAAGAGGTTTTATCGGCACTGCCCACCAACAAGTAAATAAGAGTTATAGCAATTCTCTATGCCATGAGTTACAAAGGGATCCCCCGTTGGTCCCCCTTATCAAGGGGGACTTTGAGATTTATAACTGTACCTCATAAATCCTATAAAGGCTATAGTTGTTTAGCTAAAAAAAACAATTAGTATTGGGATTTACTAGCTCTGTGGTTAACCAATATGAATTGCGTAATACTACTAATGTTTTGTAAATAAATTTAAAAAATCGTCTGATTAATTCGTTAATTATACCGAGGTTTTGTAAAGAAAGTCTGTCAATAATGGGATTAACGTTTGATTTATAGTTTTTTTATTTACAGGGTTAAATCAAATTTAAAACTGACTTCTGAGGAAATACCATGACATTCAAAATTCTTAGCTTAGATGGAGGGGGAATGCGTGGAGTTATATCTGCAAGAATCCTCCAAGATATAGAAAAAACAATAAGAAAGCAACATGGTCAGGAATTACATGAATATTTCGATTTGATTGCGGGAACATCAACTGGATCAATTTTGGCAGCGGGAATTGCCTGTAAGATGACTGCGGGGGAACTAATTAAGCTCTATGAGCAAGAGGGTGAAAATATATTTCTCAAGAGTGTACGTCATATGCGAAAATTCCGGTTTTTACGTAGAATTTTTAGATATTCAGGTGTATTATATCCCCACGATTCCGGAAAGCAAGGATTGGCTAACGTTTTGTAAAAAAAATTGAAAATAAATAGTGATTAAAATTCCAATAAATGTACATTTTTGTCCGACATCAAGGACATACAACTATTAATACTAAGTTATGACGTTCAATACCGAAACACAACGTGGTTTGCGAATGACGACCCAAATGGCATAAGTGACATGTTCCCGGAGGGGCTGCATCAATATATGGTTCTTCAGTACCTACTATGCGCTCATTTTAAGTTAAGAAACTCAGAAAGCTTACTCTACAAGCCTTCTGAGGCTATTTAATTAACAAAAATTCCTAAATACTCCCTTTTTCCACTGCTCCGTTCGCGTAGCGTGGCCAACGGCCTCAGTCCCTGCTCCCTGCTCCCTTCACCAAGCGATGCAGCGCGGTCTTGGGGAGGCAGCGCGGTCTTGGGGAGGCAGCGCGGTCTTGGGGAGGCAGCGCGGTCTTGGGGGTTCCCCCCGGAGACGAAACCTTAGACAGTTGAGCCTTTATGGTTGGTCGGCTATGCAGAAAAGGGGTAAAACTTATTGATTAAGGCTCAACTGTCTTACGGTAACTTCTAACCATGAGCGACTGCCGTGGTTTCCCCCATGAGCGACTGCCGTGGTCTCCCCCATGAGCGACTGCCGTGGTTTCCCCCATGAGCGACTGCATCAAGAAAGTGTTAATTTAGCATAACAAGTACGGAAGAGCCCAATATATTGACTTTACCTCATAGATATGAGGTACAAAATTTTGGGATTTTAGGGAACAGCGGATCACCGGAACAGAGAATAGAGAATAGGGCATAGGGCATAGGAATGCACTGCATCAATACAGGGAATCAGAGCTGATTTGTAAACTCGCACTAAACCTTGTAGGATAAGGCTTGGGCTAAACTAGAACAATTGAACTATTTAATACCCAAAATAAAATCATAGCAAGGTTTTCAGTCTTCTTAATATTTACTTTACAAATTAGCTCTCAAAGTTCAACAAGACTTTAACTAATACATGGAAGCAATGCTATACAGTTTACGATGGAGGATGTAAAATTCGCAGAACAAATGTACTCAAATGACTGATAACTGCTACTGAAGCGTAGTTCAAGTGTTCTTACAAAATTGACCGGCTCCCAGTATCAAAAAACTTTTCAGATATCCTCTAAATAAATTTCACAACTTACTTCTGAGTAAAAACCATGGTCAACTCCAAAGAAGAAAAACCAAAATTCAAAATTCTTAGCTTAGATGGAGGGGGAATGCGTGGAGTTATATCCGCAAGAATCCTCCAAGAGATAGAGGACAAAATAGATAAAAAATATGGTCAGAAGTTACATGAATATTTCGATTTGGTTGCCGGAACATCCACTGGATCAATTTTGGCGGCGGGAATTGCCTGTAAGATGGATGCGGGTAAACTGATTGAGGTCTATGAGAAACAGGGTGAAAATATCTTTCTCAAGAGTATACGTGATATGCGAAAATGGCGGAAGTTAAGTCAAATTTTTGGGGGTGGTGTATTATATCCCCACGAGTTTCCCGACAAGTCGGGAGAGCAAGGATTGGCTAATGTTTTGAAAGGAAAATTGAAAATAAATAGTGATAAAAAGTCCAATAAATGTCCCTTGTTGTCTGAGATAAAGGACTTACAACTGTTAATCCCCAGTTATGACATTTTATCCCGAAACACAACGTGGTTTGCGAATGACGACCCAAAGGAATGGTTCTATAATCTTCCACTCTGGCAAATTTGTACCGCTTCAGCTTCAGCACCAACGTTTTTCCCACCTTACCAACTCCAATACTCTGATCAGAAATCTCTCCCCCATATCGATGGTGGAGTATCAGCTAATAACCCAGTGTTAGCTGCAATCGCCTATGCTTTATCGATGACAAGTGACAAAAAACCAAGTAACATAGGCAAAATTGCTGTTCTCTCCATTGGCACTGGTAAAACAACTTATCCTTATACATATGCTGAGGTAAAGAAATGGGGGGAAGCGCAGTGGGCAAGGCATATACCGCATATGTTTTTAGACCCTGATGCGGAAAATTCAGAGCAGATTGCGTTACGCATGTTTAGAGGAATAGGTAGGCAAAATTATTTGCGTTTGAATTTCGACGTCAACAAGCATAGCAACAAAAAAGAAATTTATAATGAATATATTCGTAAATCTAATACTCTTAAGGATAAAAATGATAAAAGAAAGGAACACGTTTGCGAGGATATTGACAATCCCGACGCTTTTGAAGAACTAAAATTTGCGGCTGAGTGCTATTTAAAATACGGAAAAGTTGATTATAAGAAGGACAATGATAGTCCCGATATTCCCGTTGAGGATGCAATTGACAACTTTATTTACAATCATCCTCCTGATCACAAACATTAAAAAGTAGCTCTACAAGACTCTAACGAAATTACAACTCCGTCAAGACAGCCGGTTACAAATTAGAAGAGTCTAAAAGAAATATTTAACCTTTAAACCCTCTAGTTTTGGTAAGGAATCAGGGATCAGCTGATCCCTGATTCCTTACGTTTTCCGATTCGGGCAAAGCCCGACGCTGGGGGAAGGGAACATGGCATTTTAGATGAAACTTTGGGAAGTAATAATAGTAATCCTAGGGTGGGCAGTGCATCATACCTATTTAAACGCTGACAATGCTTTTGGTAAGCACTGCTGACCCTACATCTATTGCTAGCATGCCTTTTGCCTTTTGCCTTTTGCCTTTTGCCTTTTGCCTTTTGCCTTTTGCCTTTTGCCTTTTGCCTTAATAAGCACTGCCCACCCTACATCTGTTCCCTGCTCCCTGCTCCCTGCTCCCTATCCAAAACCCAATCCTAATGTCCCGATAGACTAATCAGTACAACTCCCAATACCATAATTGCTGCTCCAGTTGCTCTTTCCTGAATTCCGGGTTCTTTAAAAATTAGACATCCTAAGATTACACTAATTAAAACACTCATGCGTTTAACGGCGATAACGTGACTAACAAAAGTCATTTCGAGAGCTGTCATTTGGCACAAAATTACTCCCGCCTGAAAAAAACCAAGAGGAACTATAGATACTAAGTATTTTGGAATTTGGTTTAATTTACCTCTTGATTTATACAGCATAATAAATCCCATCCCTGTGGCAATAAAGGTATGCAGTGCAATTGCCCAAAATATTGGTGAAGAATTTTCTACCCCCACCTTATCAAAGTTGGCTGTAATACTAAAAATTACAGCTGCGGTTAACATTAACTTAGGACCTCGTTGCTTCAGTAGTCCTTTAAAAGGGGCGAGGTAACCATTTCTTTTTTCTTTCAAATTTAAGCTATACGATCCAACCACAATCATGAGAATTCCTACCATATCTAAGGGGGTGGGATATTCTCCAACAATGATTGGAGATGTCACTAATAAAAATAACGGGGTGAAGGTCATAAATGGAACGGTAATGGATAAGTCAGACCGACTCAGGGCTTGGATATACAAGCTCATCGCCACCACATTCAGAGACCCTCCGACCATTAAGGCTAAGCCAAAATTTCGGCCTAGTTCGGGAATTTCAATCACAAAAAGGAGGGGCAGTAAAACAGGCAAGGAAAAAAAGAATACTGCCCAAGAGACAATGTAAGCATCAACATTTTTTAGACCGCGCTTACTCGTCAAATCCTTGCTAGAAGCAAAAAGAGCTGTTAGACTAGCGAATATCAACCAAAGCATAGTAGTGCTAACCTGTAGTTTAGTCAGAATAGAGATAATGAGTGAATGACAGACTTAACTAGCCTAACTTAAGACATAAGTTAAGGCATAGTTAAATTTAGAGTTTATGGTTAACTGTTGACTGTTGACTGTTGACTGTTACCCGTCACTAAGCAACCCGATAAAAGTATAAGATAAGTTAACTATTCTAGTTAACTGTGTATCAGCAGAAGCAGTTAGCGATCGCACTGACGAAGTTAGCTTTTGAATCATCCTCTGTTAACCCCAACTCCCCATCAGTGCTAACAGAATGTAAGCTAAGGCACATTTAGCAATCCTTAAGTAATGCTTAACTAATGGTTGAGAGTTGGGGGAGGTAATAAGTGTCGCGGCATCATAGGCAAATTTGGTGTCGGGATACCTGGGCATCCTCCAAGGAATTTTTATCGGGTCAATACCGGTAAAAATTCCAAATTGATTAACAAAATGATAAAAAATTTACTAAAAACATGATCTACAAACATGATACTGTTGACAGTAAATTAGATTGACACTAACCAAGTCAAAAAAAACCTGTTGATATATCCCGCTTTGAGCGAATCGAAATGCTAATCGAAATGCTATCGGTCTGACGGGGGTGGGATTGTTGCAACAGGTCTCGGATGTAAAACCTAAGCTTAGTCGCAAAACTCAACTTAGGCAATCTCCGGTCAAGTGACAAGCCAGCGCCATAGCCTTAGCGTGGGGTCTGGTAAATCAGTTGACGATGTCCGGGCCTTGGGTAAAAACCATCAAAGGTCAGGGATCTAGATGGGTGCAAGGAATAGGGTCAAAGCGATGCAGTCGGCCAAAGGGGTAAACCCCCACTCGCCCTTTGCATCAAGACAATGAACAATTTTGTTTTCTAGTGACCTCCGGAGAACTCAACTGGTATATTATGGGCGGGTGTGTTCACCGAAAAGGGACACATCTGTAAATTCCCTACTTCGACACACAGGTATTAAGTTATGCAAGCAAAATTCTTGATATCAAATCAGAGTATGAACAAATATATGAGGTTAACTACCAAATTATTAGTGCTGGTTGCTCTGCTAGGAGCAGTTAGTGCTTGTAAGTCTAAGCAAATCGAGGAGCCTTCCCCGAGTGCAAATCAAGTAGAACCACTTCCTGAAGTTGAGGAAGAAAAGGCTTCTCGCTTTAATATTCCCTTCTTTAATCTGGGTAAGAACCAGGAGGAGGCAGAACCAACTGATACAGCACTGTTAGAAGACCCATCAATTACAGAAGCTGAAACACCGAGTATTCAACCAGAGCAACCGATCGCACAAGCACAGCCGACTACAACTGATCCCTTTTCACAGCCAGAGGACGATACTGTTGCTCAAGGAAATCCTGTGATCAGTGAGTCTAGTGCTTCAGGGGCTACAGCAAGCTCAGCAACTACAGGAAGTTCTGGTACAGTAGTATACGAAGATAATGACCCCATACCAGCGCTATGGTAGAGTGCAGCACCTGTAGTTGTTTACAAGGTTGGGGACAAGATTAGAGATTGGGGATTAGGGGATGGGTCAACAGGAGAAAGTATGAAAAATAAAGGTTGAAGAATAAAGGTTGAAGTAAAAAGGATGAAAAATAAAGGTTGAAGGAGGAAATGGGTTTATCGGTGGCTGACTTAAGGTTGACTAAAACCGTTATCTACAACCTACGAGTTACACTTACCACTTCCCACGTCATACTTAATAATTCATCCTTGATACTTCATACTTAATAGTTCATCCTTGATACTTCATCCTTGATACTTTCCCCAATCCCTAGTCTCCACTCTCCTTAACCTATGAAAGCAGCAAGTGACATTCTGATTATTGGCGGTGGCATTATTGGTTTAGCGATCGCTGTAGAACTGAAGCAGCGTGGGGCAACAGTAACTGTTGTCACCCGCAATTTCCAAGAAGGTGCCACCCTAGCTGCAGCGGGAATGTTGGCACCGTTTTCAGAAGCGCTGCCCATCGGACCCATGCTAGATTTAGGCCTGTGGTCCCATTCACTGTATCCTCAATGGTGTACCAAACTGGAACAGATGACTGGTGTGGCAACGGGCTATTGGCCCTGTGGCTTTTTAGCACCGGTCTATGAAGGGGCAGCAGGAAATCACCAACAGCAGCTCAGCAACCAAACCGGAGTTGCTGACTGGTTAGACAAAGATAGGATTCATTGCTATCAATCAGGTTTAAGCTCGGAAGTGGTTGGTGGTTGGTGGTACCCAGAAGATGCTCAGGTGGTTCCCCAAACACTAAGTAAAGCCCTGCGACTGGCTGCCCAAGAATGGGGAGTAGAGCTCCGTGAAGGGATAACTGTCGAGGCAATTCAGCAACACAATCGCTTAGTCTCTGGGATTAGAACCTCCGCAGGGGAATTCCATGCAGACCATTATGTCCTAGCAACTGGAGCCTGGTCTAATCAACTGTTGCCCTTGCCAGTGGCTCCAAAAAAAGGTCAGATGCTGTCAGTAAAAGCCACTAAAAATTCTCAACAACCCTTGCCACTACAGCGAGTGTTACATGGCTCTGAGGTGTATCTAGTCCCCCGTCGAGATGGGCGAATTCTGATTGGTGCAACAGTAGAGGATGTGGGTTGGCAGCCTGACAACACTACTGCTGGAATTCACCGTTTGTTAGGATCAGCTATCCGGCTATATCCAGAAATCCAAGACTGGTCGATTCATGAGTGTTGGTGGGGATTTAGACCAACCACACCTGACCAATTCCCAATTCTTGGCACTGGTCCGTGCCAAAACCTGAGCCTGGCTACTGGTCACTACCGCAACGGTATTTTGCTCGCTCCGGTAACCGCTTTGTTGCTGGCTGACCTGATTGAGAAGCAAAAGTCTGACCCATTGTTAGATAAATTTCGATACGACCGAGTTTACCATCAACCAGCCTCAAATCAAAGCAGTGCTAATCTCAGTCTTAATCTCAGTCCTAATCTCAGTGTATCTAGTAACTCCTCCTCAACACCAGTGCTGCACTATAATTCTGCTACGCTCCGGAACTCTCACTCTGACAATGGGACGGAACCATCCCCAGCTGATTTACTGACCATTGCGGGAAAAACCTTTCGGTCTCGTCTGATGACTGGCACAGGGAAGTATGACTCTCAAGAGGTAATGGCTGAAAGTATTGCAGCTAGTGGCAGTGAAATTGTGACGGTGGCCGTGCGTCGGGTACAAACCTTAGCACCAGGACACGAAGGGCTAGCGGAATCCCTGGATTGGAGGAAACTGTGGATGTTACCCAACACCGCAGGCTGTAAAACGGCGGAAGAAGCGGTGCGAGTGGCACGGCTTGGTCGGGAAATGGCGAAGCTATTGGGCCAAGAAGACAATAATTTTGTGAAACTGGAAGTGATTCCTGATCCTAAGTATTTACTCCCTGACCCCATTGGTACTCTAGAGGCAGCAGAGCAACTGGTAAAAGAAGGGTTTGCAGTTTTGCCCTATATTAATGCGGATCCCTTATTAGCCAAACGCCTAGAAGAGGTAGGATGTGCTACGGTGATGCCTTTGGGTTCACCCATTGGTTCGGGACAGGGCATCAAGAATGCTGCCAATATTGAAATCATCATTGAGGAAGCTGGAGTGCCGGTGGTGGTAGATGCTGGCATAGGTAGCCCCAGTGAAGCCACCTATGGGATGGAGTTAGGGGCAGATGCTTTATTGGTTAATAGTGCGATCGCATTAGCAGGTAATCCTATCATGATGGCAAAAGCGATGGGAATGGCCACCGAAGCTGGTCGTCTGGCTTACCTAGCTGGTCGTATTCCAATTAAAAACTATGCTAGCGCTAGCTCACCCTTGACTGGTACCATTAGCTAGCTTAGCAATGCATAGATTAAAGAACTTGTCAAGGTCTAGGACTGGATTAATACTTTAACGTAACAAATCAAGCTAATCAGGAAAACTGAAGAGTAGTTATGCCAATTTTTGTTACATTCTTTGTTACATTTATATAAATAAAGTAAAAAAAGGTTGTAATCCATGCCATATACAGTAGAAGACGGCGGACGTTTAAACAATTTTGCTAAAGAGCCAAAAATGTACCAGGCAGAGCCACCCACTGCAGCGGAAAAGCGCAACTACCTGATCTTGGGTGTAACAGCCCTGATTTTAGTAAGTGGCTTGATCTTTGTGGCTTTCTCAGCCTCTGGTGTGAGCTAGGTACTGCACAGAAGAAAGCTGTTGAAAAGCCACTTCAGTTCAAGGGTCTGGTTGCCATTAAAGCTTTTTGATGGCTTCCATCGCTTCTTGATAATTTTCAGTTCTGCCTTGTTCTTGGAATAAATCAGCCGCTTTTTTAAAATCCTTAATCGCTTCCTCAACCTTATTGAGGTCAAGGCTGGCTAGACCCCGTTTATAAAACGCATCGGCAAAAGTGGGTTCAATTTTTAGAGTTTCTGTGTAATCAGCTACAGCAGCTTGATACTGTTTGAGCTTACTGCGAGTTAAACCACGCTGGTAGTAAGCCATGGCATTTTTAGGGTTAATCGAGAGAGCTCGATCGTAATCCGCAATTGCTTGGAAATAGTTCTCTACTTCAGAGTAAGCATTACCTCGACTGAGATAGACCGTATCATTATTGGGTGTCAGAGCAATAGCTTTGGAAAAATCAGCGATCGCTTCGATGAACTTCTTTTGCACAAAATAGGCATAACCACGGTTGCTATAGGCTTCACCATAGTCGGTTTTAATCTTGATAGCAGCAGTGTAGTTATCAATCGCTTCTTGATAATTCCCCTGAATGTGGTGGACGTAGCCCAGATTGTAGTTGATATCAGGGTCATAGGGTTCCAGCTGCAAAGCCTGTTTGAAATTTGCCATCGCCTCTGGATAATTACCATTATCTAATTGATCCACGCCCCGGTTGTAGAATTCCACAGCACTCATCCGGGGTATAGTCCTCACTGGCAATTCCCTATTAAAAGGGTCTTTCTCAACAGTGGGTTTTTCAGTAGTAGGTGGTTTCTCCTCAACAGATTGGGCTGGAGTAGTAGCTGGTTTCTCCTCAACAGGTTGGGCTGGAGTAATAGCTGGTTTATCATCGCCAGGTTGGGCTGGAGTATTAGTTGGCTCTTCGGCGGACGTCGGCTCTTCATTATCTGGCTGAGATCGGATAATGACGGGAACTGGAAGTGGCTCCTGCTGAGCATAGACAGTTGCGGTAAATCCAGTCAGTATTGTGGCAAGTCCTAGGCTAGAGATAGTTAGATAAGTTGGTTTCATGGTTTTCCTTACAAAGCCTGATGATTTCCAGAATTGTTACCCTGTGCAGTTGTCTAAAATCACTCTATTAACTTGACTTCACTATCTATCACACATCTGGTGAGTGTCCAACCGGTAACAGAAAATACATAGGGGCAAGTACGATTAGTTAAAGATGAGACAATTAAGCAGCTGAGTTGACGTTTAATAGAGATGCTCAAAGAGATGCTCAAGAAAATTGCACCACTACTGCTGCTAGTGTTGAGTCTGGCTATACATGGCTGCACAACTGGTGCCAGTGGTCTACAAAGCTATGTAGACAGCCTTAACGGTTATCAGTTTTTGTATCCCAACGGTTGGGTCCCTATCAAGGTGACTGATGGACCCGATGTCGTGTTCCACGATATTATAGAAAGCACCGAAAATGTTAGTGTGGTGATTAGCCCAGTGCCGGAAGGCAAGACCCTTGCTGATTTAGGTACACCCTCAGAAGTGGGGTATAAGCTGCAAAAAAATGCCATTGCTCCTCCCGATTCTGGTCGCACAGCCGAATTGGTTAATGCTGAAGCTCGTGAGGTAGCAGACAAGACTTATTACCTTTTAGAATACAACGTCCAACTTCCCAGCCAAGAACGGCACAACCTCGCCAGTGTGGTGGTCAACCGTGGCAAGCTCTACACCTTCAATGCTTCCACCACTGAACGACGCTGGGGTAAGACCAAAAATGTGTTCGACGCAGTGGTTAAGTCTTTTTCAGTGAACTAGGAAACAGTTGAACGCGAACCCGTGGCCAATAGGCCAAGGTTGAAGGGTTGAACGCGCACGCGTGGCCAATAGGCCAAGGTTACAGGTTGTTTGGTTGAAGGTTACAGGTTGTTTGGTTGAAAGTTACAGGTTGTTTGGTTGAAAGTTACAGGTTGTTTGGTTGAAGGTTACAGGTTGTTTGGTTGAAGGTTACAGGTTGTTTGGTTGAAGGTTACAGGTTGTTTGGTTGAAAGTTACAGGTTGTTTGGTTGAAGGTTACAGGTTGTTTGGTTGTTTGGTTGTTTAGTTGTTCGCCAAAGGCGTGGTGATCAGGTACAGTCTTATTTGACGCTGATTGCATTAAAACCCTATTGCCTATTGCCTATTGCCTATTGCCTATTGCCTATTGCCTATTGCCTATTGCCTTCAAAGCATAAGCAATTTCGCTCAAACGTTTCTGAAAATTGCTATATGGATATGCCGACTTTTGTATTAGCTTCAGCTTCTAGTGCTCGCAGACGATTGTTACAAACTGCTGGTATTGAACCGGTGGTCTGCCAAAGCAATTTTGACGAATCTCAAGTGCAGCATCCAGAGCCAGCAACCTTAGTGCAGATTCTAGCTGAACAAAAAGCAAAAACTGTTGCTGATCAATTTAGGGACGCTCTGGTATTAGGCTGTGATTCTGTATTGAGTATGGAGGGTGGGATTTATGGCAAACCCCCTAACCCCTCTGAAGCAATTGCTCGTTGGCAACAGATGCGAGGGACTACTGGAGAACTCTATACAGGTCATGCTTTAATTGACTTATCTCGGAACAAAACCATAGTGCGCTGTGGTGTAACCCGAGTTTATTTTGCCAATGTAAGCGATCGCGCTATCGAAGCCTATGTTGCTACTGGCGAACCCCTTAAATGTGCTGGAGCCTTTGCCTTGGAAGGTAGAGGGGGACTCTTTGTTGACAAAATCGAAGGCTGTCATAGTAATGTTATTGGTCTTAGCTTACCCCTACTCCATCAAATGTTACAGGAACTAGGATATGAAGTTACTGATTTTTGGCGCTTGAACTAATAACTAATAATTAAGGACTAGGGCAACAAAAAAATCTATGACCACTAAAGACGACTTTAAACAACAAATCAAAGCAGGTAACATTAGGGATGCCCTGACCCTATCCCTCGGTGAAGCAGTGGAGTTAGAAATTACGACTTGGGTTTCCTCATCTAGCCCAGCTCCTAATTCCTCAGCTGAGCTAGACCAACCAACCTCTGATTGCCAAATGCGTAGTCGCATGAATATTGTTGATGGTGAAATCAACAACGAAGTTGGTTCAGAGTTTATGGGCAATGGGCCTTACACTGAACTGAAGCAATTTCACCTAGAGCAGGTAAAACAAGGACGCCAGACTATTCAGCAAAATTTGGAAAATTTGCAACAACTGTTTACAGTTCTGAGTACTACCATGGGTCGGCTACCTCAAGGCTCTGAGCTAGGTACTGATAGTAGCTCTAGTCTATCTACTAAAAAAGGGAATAGGGAATAAGGAAAAAAATCCTGTGTACCTGATTGCTATGATAACAGCTATAACGATTACGGTGCGTTAATAACGCACCGTACAGATAGCTACAGATAACATATAAAATTCCAATTATGCGATCGCTACCCAACCAGTCGGATTACGTAATAAAAGCGGTCATTCGACAATTAAAAGAGGATAGACTGTTGCCCCTAGATGATTGATTAGGGGTAGAAAATTTTCCGTAGGGTGCGTTAGGGGGGCCTTCATTTTTCGCCTCGTAGTCAGGGTTTGGACAGGCCGCCCCGTAACGCACCACCGTGTCAAACAGCAAAAATGAGATGCACCCAGTCGGATTACGTAATAAAAGCGGTCATTCGACAATTAAAAGAGGATAGACTGTTGCCCCTAGATGATTGATTAGGGGTAGTGAAGCTATCAGCTAATTAGGGCTTGCTGATTAACTCTAAAAGCATTGACAGATAAAGGTTTTAGCATTTTTTGTTCGAAAAAAGTGTCAGCAAATCGGTCGAAAAAGCTCAAAAAATTAGCATTTTGGGCAGACAATATCCGAAAAATCATCGGACTTGTCTTCCGACTACCTTCTATATAATTCCCATTTCTCCTAACTCCTGACTCCTAACTCCTGACTCCTACCAATACCAAAAGACTTTTTCAGCAAACCCTAATTATAAATTGCATCTTTCAGTAAAAAGGCATAATCCCAAAGAACAGTTTCCTGACTTGGGAGGCTCGTTGAGAGTAGTTTTTTTAAAGATTATGTAAAGAGAACTCCCTGATCATCATCAAATAATCACATATATAAAGATTGGGTAAAGATACTTAATTGCCAGATATTTCCTTTTAGCTTTCTTTATATACTCACTAAATAACAACGGTTGTTCCAGTTGATTAATTCCTTGACTATTCTAGTAGCGCCACATGGATCAACGTTGTTTAGTCTACTATTTCAAATAAAATCTATGAACTTACTCAATTCTGGTAAATTATTGCCTGTAGCGACTACGGCTATAGGTACCTTGGCTGCATTGAGCTTGGGAGCTTCTCCTCCTGCTGAGGCGGCATCCTTAAAAACAATCACAGCTTCAGCATTCGCACAAACTCGTTCTAGTGATGCTGATTTTCCCTTCTTTTTTACGTTCTCGTTTCCCGATGTGCCTGGAACAGGGGCAGTCGCTATAGCTGAATCTATTGCTGACACCTCTGTAGGAAGGGCGGATGCCTTTGCAAGTTCCACAGCTGAGCGAACTTCAACTGGTAATTTGTTCTTTTCAACTCAAGAGCGTCAAAAAATCCTGCGAAGGACTCCTGGGACGTTGCAGGCTTTTACCGTGACTAATGCAGATGCAGCACCGGATCCATTTAAGTCTCCTTCTTTCCGCGATGTTGTCAATAACGAAGGCATTCCTTTGTCTGTTGAAGAAGAGTTTGAGTCAGATCTGAATACATCTTTGGAGATTACATTTGATGATGAAGCCGATCAGATTGTCTTTGACTTTTTAGGTAGTACTCTATTAAGAACTCAGGGGCTTTTTGAATTTTCAACAGGTATTAGGCTGGAGTCGGTAGGGTTAGGACTCTTACGCTCATTTACTATCAATGAAAGTTTTGAGCTCGCTTTTCAAGGAGGTTGGGGATTAGACGATTTGTCATTTACGCAAGATGGCAAGACTTTTTCTGCTGATTTCGACAATCTTGATTTCGTAATTCCCGTTAATTCAGAATTTACTGCAGAAGATTTTCAAAATCTCGACTTTAGATTTAACGGCTCAGGTATTGTTGTAGCAGCTTCAACTCCAGAACCTGCTTCTATACTTGGTCTACTATCAGTGGGTATTTTAGGTGCTGGTTCAGTAGTTAGTAAATTGGGTAGCACTAAGAAATAAGTGATCACGAATCAGTAATCACGAATCAGTAATCAGTAATGCGATCGCTTTCTCTACGAGTGCGATTGCCTACGGCACAGGCTTGCGCTGAGCGCAGATCTTTTAGGTTAGCTGTCCGGCAAAATTCATCCCACACCTAATGCATAGCATTAGGTGTGGGATGAATTTTGCACAGGGTATTAAAAAATTGCTATAATATATTTACTGATAAACAAAGCCGTTCGCGAAGCGTGGCCAAAGGCCTTAAATGCTGGTTTGTCAGCCACCTACTAATCAAAAATACCACTTATTGTATTGTTCCGGCGCGGAGGGGCATCCCGGAGAGGAAACCTTAGAAGAGTGGAGCCTTAATCATAAAGTTTTAACCCTGTTATGCATAGCCGACTAACCATAAAGGCTCCACTCTTCTTGCGGTAACTTCTGACCGTGTCGTTAATAAAGTAACCCGTGTATCCGTTCGCGCAGCGTCGGCGAAAGCCGATACCGTTGGGTGGAGTTGGTAAGAAGCCCACACGCTCACTCAAAGAGTCAGTGTGGGAGTATGTCACTTGCGTTGTAAGCATTCAGCCGTCAGCCGTCAGCTGTCAGCCGTCAGCTGTCAGCCGTCAGCTGTCAGCCGTCAGCTGTCAGGTAGTAGTTATTGTAGGGTGGGCAAATCGACAGGATTCGAGATTAAATTGTCAGCTTGTAGGGTGGGCAAATGGACATAATTCGATATCTAATGGTCTCAGGTACAGCATTTGCCCACCCTAAGCCACAGCAAATAGACCCGATTCGAGTGAAAATTACAGCATTTGCCCACCCTACGCCTACGCTTCAGGGAAGGTGGGCAAATGGACCCGATTCCAGATCAAATTGTCTCAGGTACAGCATTTGCCCACCCTACGCTTCAGGGAAGGTGGGCAAAGGTCGAGGATTCGAGATGAAATAGGGAATTGGCTCAGCATTTGCCCACCCTACGCCACTCAGGGAAGGTGGGCAAATGGACCCGATTCCAGATCAAATTGTCTCAGGTACAGCATTTGCCCACCCTACGCCGCTCAGGGAAGGTGGGCAAATGGACCCGATTCGAGTGAAAATTGTCTCAGGTACAGCATTTGCCCACCCTACGCCTGAGAGCTGATAGCTGATAGCTGACCGCTGAATGCTTACGTTGCGTTTGCCATTATTTTTTGCTATTTTATCCTTAGAAAGGGTAGAGTGTAATCACATATATTTACGCTGTGGACAAAACTATTTAACAGCGTACTGGTACGAAAGTATGTTAAAATCCAATCGGTATTTCCGTTCCTGATCTTGTTTTCTTGAGGCCATTGCTGGGTCAGGGTCATGATTGCTAGTAAACCGAACCTGACCAATGAGTCTCCAGCCATTTTCTCTCGGCGGATTTAACCCACTCCAAACCCTACCGAAAATAGCTGTTGCCTCGTGCGCCAGTGAGTATCTACCCACCGACGAATACCTGTTTCGACAACCTCAACCCCAAGCGGCTGTAGCGGGTGAGGGTAGCAACTGTTAGAAGGAAGCATAACTTGGATAAGGCAGGCACTGAGTCAAGTCTTGCAAATCTTCGACCTATAACCATTATTACACTTTTGACTTCACTTTTTGTCAGTTAAGCAGCTGTCACTTGTTGTGCTACAACCCGAAGTGCGGAATGTCGGTTCAGCAGTAATGGCCAGTGCTAGGTTGCTCAACTCGTTGCCGTCTGATATATATTTAACCTAAATAATTGTAAGTAACCGAGTGTTTGTTGATGGTTGACGGTTGGGTGTTCACAGTCAGCAAGAAACTCTCAACAACAGCTATATCTTTTAAAGAATCCCAAGATTATAACCCAAGGGTGGCTGTGGGAATATTAAAAATTATTCATAATTAGTCAATCTAAACTAAGTTACAAAACTACCCTAATAAGCGCGAGTTTACTATTATGGCTCCTAGCGATGACTTCAGACAATACCTTAAGACAGGCAATATTAAAGAGGCTCTTGTCCTAGCCCTGAGCGAAGCAGTTGATTTGAAAATTACTACCTGGGTAGCCGACACCAATGCTGATTTAGATGCAGCCCAAGCAAAACCTGGTCATCGTATGTGTACCCGCATTGATACCATTAACGGTACCATCGACAATGAAGTGGGGGACCAGTTTATCGGCAATGGTCGCTATAGGGAACTGCGGCAATTTCACAATGATCAGGTGGCTCAAGGCAATCAAATTATTCAGAGCAACCTCAAAAGTCTGCATAAGCTGTTTGAAGTTCTACTCACTCTAGGTTACCCAACTAGCACTACTGGGGTTATAAAGCCTGAATCCCCTAGGGTTGAAACCCATTTATTGCCAAGCACAGAACCGGTAACTGAAACCAGAGTAGCCATAGAGTCAGTCGAGTCAGTCGAGTCAGTCGAGTCAGTCGAGTCAAACACAGAGCATCGTGTCGATACAGTTACTAAAGCCGTTTTGGGGACTGGATTGGCAGCAGCAGCAGTTGCCTCTGCCTCGGAATTAGTAGCAAAACCTCCCCCAGTCGAAGTAGAACCAACTCAGACAGCACCAGAGACACCCCCAACAATCTCTGCTGACCTTGAGTCAGTAACAGCTACTACCCCAGGGAACTTTGATGATTCATTCATTAATCCCTACACCGTAACTGAGCCGATCATAAAACCTGGATTGGTCGATGAAGTAGTCGATGAAGTAGTTTCTGACCCTGGTTTGTTTCCAGAGATTACTGAGAGTACTGAATTGCCAGAAACGACTGACTTGGAGGAGGAAAAAGCAATAGGAAACTTCCTACAGGATAGGTGGTCAGAAACTGAGTCAATCTTGGTACCTCCACCCCCCATGGAAGAGGAAACAGAGATTATTCCTGACTTTCTACCAGATACGGCTCCAGAACTGGAGTCAGTCTTGGTACCTCCAACCCCGATTGAAGAAGAAACAGAGATTAGTCCTGACTTCCTACCGGATACGGCACCAGAACTGGAGTCAATCTTGGTACCTCCACCCCCAGTTCCAAAAGAAACCCAAGCTAGCCCCGAGACTTTCCTAGAAACTGAGCCTGAACTGCTAGAAGTCCCCTCAGCAGAACTGGAATCCTCACTGATGCCATCGAAAGATAGCACCGAGGCGTTAGAAGCGGAAACTGAACAGGACGATTGGGATGACTCGATGTGGGAATTACTGGAGTCTGTGCCTGATCAGGAGCTAACTGACCAAGACGTTTCAGATGCAGAAATTGATCAACAATGGCAGGAATTCGTTGAAGAACAATCGGAACCTGATTTAAAGTCATCCGATGCAGTGGATAATCAAAATTGGGAACTCCTGACATTAGAAGATTTGGAGTTAACGCCCCCATCACCAGAATCCACAACTGAAACTTCAAACCAGGAATTAGAAGATGAATGGGGTGATTTGTTTGAAGAAGACACACAACAGCTTGATACAGACTCTAACCTCCTCAGCCTAGAATCATTGGAGCTAGAAGAAAATGAGGATTGGGATGATTGGATGTTGGAACAACCGGAGCACTCATCACTAGAATTGACAACTCCTGAGATAGATTCATTGGATGTCTCTGAGGATAATGAGTGGGATAAATTAACGAAAAACGCTAATCCGTTCACTGCACCAAGTAATCTCAATGGATCAGCAACAGATTTAGAACTTGATGAAGACTGGGATGATTTCGCAACTGATGAACTGGAATCTTATCCATCTCTAGGAAATAGCTTGGATCTATCGGCACCTTCAGAAGATCCAGATACTTCAGAACTGACCAATGACCTAACTGATGACCATAACTTTAATCAGGAAGAATCTCAAGAGTTAGATCCGTTTCTAGAAATCTCTGATATCACCGATCAATCAGAGAAAGCATCTGAGGACCTCATGGAAGACTTGTTTGACTTTCCTGTGGCACAACAGAGTGAATCTGAGGCGATAAAACTTGATGATGATAATTGGTCTAGCCTGGAAGAGTCACTATTTATCAAGAAACCACGTAAACAAGAGGATTAGTTTGGTTGAAATCGATAATTCCTCCACTTATATCCACTTATATTAGGGTAGTTAATATCTTATTAAAATGGCCGTGACCAAGACCAGAAAACATAAGCAACCAGGAACTACTGATGCCAGCGCCGGATTAAATTCGCCACGGGTCGCACCTGATCTTAGCTCTAGATTAGGTCAAACCCTTGATGAATTTTATGGCTCTTTGGGGGATGTCTTGATTGACATCACAGCCTTAGAAGTTAACACCATGGTAGTGGAGGAAATTAAGGGAGATAAGTTCATCCCCTGGGAAACCTACCGGGATATTTACCCGATCTCAGCAGACTATCTAGAGCAACAGGGAATTCATCCGTCTTTACGCGATCGCTACCTTGAGTTACGTAAAACCTTGGAACTAGAGTACACCGTCCTTCTGAGTGATCCCCATTCACCCTTGTATGATCCCACTGTTCTAGACCAGGCGAGAGGAGGCCAAGAAATCCTCACCGATCCCACAGTAGAACTGCACCAAATTAACACCCGACTACCAAACCCTACTAAAACCAGCAGTTCTGAGGAAATGCTTCAAGCGCAACAGATTCTTAAGAACCATCGTTTCTTACGTTGTTTGCGTAAGCTCAGTGAACTAAAAGCAGCACTCGATAGTCGAAATCAGGCATTGCTAAAAACTAATTCACAGCAACGGGCAAATGTCAAGTCAATCAATGATTTAATTTGCGCCCAAACTGTGATTCAACTAGATGGTGATGTGATCAACCGCTATGCTCAGGAAATTGTTAACCATCCTGATCGAGATTTGATTCTACACATCCACAAGCAAGGAGTCACTGCTAGTCAACAGCAGTGGAGAGGATTGCTAGAATTTATTTTGGGTTTGGTACAGGCGTCAGTGAGATGGGGTAATGGTCAGAGTTTACCAAAAAATTTGGGTCTAAAGCCCCGTCCTTTAAGGAGGGCTTGTTTTTGTTCGCCTTTGGCGGCTCCAAAGGAGCATCTATAGTATTGACAGTTTGATCGCACCGTGTTAAGGTAAAAATATTACAAAAAAACAATTAATGTTCTAGATAAACATGATCTTGAATAAGTAGACAGTGTAAAAAACATGTTTTGAGATAATCATGTTGCACAATCAAGTCTAACGATTTGGACGTCTATAAAAGTCTAAGATCAAAAAAATGTTCATCTAAATCTTTTCTCTATTTTAGGTACGGTGGGGCACACCGAAACCTAGGTCATACACCAAATACGCTTGTGGAGAGGAGACCTCTATTTTTCCTGGCTCCGGCCTGGTTAAACAAGTCACCCCGTTGTTCGCGTAGCGTGGCCAAAGGCCAAGCAAGAATCCCCGTCCTTCCAGGGCGGGGAGTGTCAACTTGGGGCAATTGATGTACTCAGCGTATGAGCTGTCAAAACTTACCACTACCGATTAAGTAAAGCAACGCCATCCTAACCGCAACTCCACTAGTCACCTGTTGAGGGATTAAGCTAATCTGGGGATCATCCATCAGCTCAGAACTAATTTCAACGCCTCGGTTAACTGGACCAGGATGGAGAATGTGAACGTTGGGTTGGCAAAGTTGGAGGCGCTCCTGGGTAATCCCATAACGCTGATGATATTCTCTCAAACTAGGCAACAAATGACTCGTCATACGTTCTTTTTGCAGCCTTAAGGTCATGACAAAGTCAGCATCTTTTAGTGCTGGTTCAATATCCCAGTGAACATATAGCTTAGGATGACTAATTGGTAACTGTTGCGTAGTCGTCAGGGAATGGCTGGCTTGACTTGTGATCGGTACCGTTGCTTCTACAATCACAGGGGTTTCGGTGTAATGCCTCTGGTGACCAAGGCTAGACTTAGCCGATAACTGTTGCTGTTGCTTTTCCCTAGGTTGTTGCAGACGAGTACTACTGTATTCAGCAAATAATTGCGGAAGTAGGGTAGGTGGTCCAGCGAGATGAACCTCTGCCCCTGTCGCCAGGAGACTCCAGATATTGGAACGGGCAACTCGTGAGTGCAAAATATCTCCAACAATGGTAATCTTTTTTCCAGCAAGCAGTTCTATACGGGGATTGTCCCAGTCTAAGCAAGAACAAATTGTAAACAAATCCAGCAATCCTTGAGAAGGATGTTCATGTTGACCATCACCAGCGTTAAGTACACTTACCTGGACACCAAGTCGATTCATCTCAGTAGCAATAATTTGAGGAACTCCCGCCTGCCGATGGCGAATCACCATCATATTAGTTCCCATTGCCAGGTAAGTCTTCGCTGTATCAAGAATCGTTTCGCCCTTGCTTAAGGAAGATGTTCCTGGTGCAAAGTTTAGGATATCAGCAGAAAGACGCTTAGCCGCTAGTTCAAAACTGCTACGAGTACGGGTTGATGGTTCAAAAAACAAATTCGCAACCACGTGACCCTGTAGTGCAGGTACCTTTTTGGTGCGCCGGGACAATACTTCCCGAAAGCTAGCGGCAGTTTGTAAGACTGTATTGTATTCATCTGGCGTAAAATCAGCCAGGGCAAGAATATGGCGGCGAGTCCAGGTGGCATTTGCCATATAAGTCGTCAAGCAATTCAATAATTTAGCTTTGCTGCTCGTGACAGCTTTGAGAATTTCTGACACCCAGGAAACCCTAGATATCGATTAAGGTTAGCAGGTCGAGCAGTATTACCTACTTGGTATTGTTGAGCCCCAAAAACTAAGATAACCTCAGCGCAAACCTGTGTTAAGCAAAAAAGCTGGTTTAGTGTTCGGTCTAAGAAGGTTTTCAACAAAAGGTGCGACCCAAGGCCGGGAGGGATTCCTCGCGGCCTTGGAGGCGCGCACCTAAGTTTTATCAACTGATATCATGTCCGGTTGAATACTTATAATTCCTTGATAATTGATCACTAGTTAGGGTTTGCTGAAAAAGTCTTTTGGTAAGGGATTGAGTCAGGAGTCAGGAGTCAGGAGTTAGGAGTTAGGAGAATTATTAGGAGAATTATATAGAAGGTAGTCCGAAGAATTCTCCCTTGATTTTTCTGCCCTTGTCTGCCCAAAATCCTAACTTTTTGAGCTTTTTGGACCGATTTGCTTGCACTTAAAGAGACCCAAAAAGG
>NZ_JAAHIG010000650.1:0-2429 GCF_010692305.1 Moorena sp. SIO4G3
CCCCTCTCCCCATCTCCCCATCTCTTCATCTCCCCATCTCCCCATCTCCCTATCTCTTTATCTCCCCATCTCCCCATCTCCCCATCTCCTCATCTATTTATCTCCCCATCTCCCCATCTCCCCATCTCCCCATCTCCCCATCTCCCCATCTCCCCATCTCCTCATCTATTTATCTCCCCATCTCCCCATCTCCCTATTTCCCCATCTCCCCACCCCTCCCACACTCCCCGTTTGACCCTCAGGTAAAAAACCTACCCCTGTGGGCTACTCCCTGCTCCTTACAACCAACACCTATCCTAATCAATCAGACGAAACACTTTCTTCTGCTTTTGAGCAGGTTGTTGTGATTGTTCTTGCTTAATTGTTTCTGGGTTGCTAGAAGGCTTCTGAGACTCTTTTGGCTCAGTTGATTCGCTAACTTTTGCTTTTTTCTCAAATACATTAACTCCTGCACCTTCTAACTCAATTACCCCTTCTGGAGAAACCCTGGCTATCTTTCCACTCAAAGCGGCTACCCAATCAGCAAAGCTATCCATCTTTTCTACTTGCTTTTTAAGGGTCTTGCGATTAAGTTCTGCCTGAACGGTTATGCCATTGTCACCAGTTAGAAGTAAGGTAACTTTCTTCCCTTGCTCCGGTAAATTGGGTCTTTCGGTAAACTTGACGGTTATTTCGGGTTTTCTGCCTTGAATCATGATAACTTCATTGGGTTTAGTTTGAGGGCTTGGTTGAGGTTGATAGTCAGTTTTTTCTTCGGAGTAATGTGAATAGAAATTTGAGTCTTCTAGATTTACGTTAACTGGATGAGCTTCCTCTATGTGGAGTTGCTCCCCTACTCGTCTACAAAAAAATTCCCAGAAATCATCCTTTTCTGCTGGTTCTGGCAAAGACCCCTGGAGACTTAACAAAAAAGGCTGCCATGGATAACTTTTGGCTTTTCCTCTAGGAGGCAGGTGATTGCGTTCTACATAAGCCACCACTGCTTCTGGCTTGACATCGTGAATTAAACCACGAACCCGAAACTGATCGACTCTTTCGTCACTGGGAGAATGACGTAGAGTAGTTTTCCCCTCTAGGGGAATAAATTTCTTAATTTGAATTTGAGCGAGTTTTCCTGCCTTGGTGATGCGGAAATATACTCGCCACAGATAGACTTTTTTCTCACCAAAAGAGGGGTTGGTACTTAATTTCTTCCACAAGGGTTGGTGCATATAGGCACTGAAGCTGATTCCTTGTTTGAGAACAAGAGTTCCTTTAACTGACCGATTAGGCTCTTGAGATGGGTTTGGGTCAAATCGCCCAAACAGATAGCCCAGAGCCGAAAACTCGGTTGGACGACTAGGAGGGGTAAAGGGGACAACTTCCATGGGATTGGGAATGAAGGAGCCATTATATTTTAGACTATCAAATTACGGCAATCTGATGAACTTAACTGGTTGTGCCCTACTTCCGATAATTTACTAAGGCTGTGGAGATTGTTGTTGAATACCCTTGACACTCCCCGGTCTAAAGACGCGGGGATTCTTCGCTCAACGACCCGACTTGCTCTCCCTGGCCGGAACCAAGAACAGTAGAGGTCAGATCTCCCGAAGCGTTTATTGGATCTAAGATCCAGGTTCCGGTGTGCCCCACCGTACCCAAGGCTCTCTTATTACGGTCGATGCCTGGTATTACCCAGGGCACCTCCGCTCCAAAACCGTGCGTGAAACTTTCGCCTCACACGGCTCCTAG
This sequence comes from Moorena sp. SIO4G3, assembly GCF_010692305.1. Taxonomy (NCBI): domain Bacteria; kingdom Bacillati; phylum Cyanobacteriota; class Cyanophyceae; order Coleofasciculales; family Coleofasciculaceae; genus Moorena; species Moorena sp. SIO4G3. The sequence goes on from NZ_JAAHIG010000650.1 coordinate 1,732, forward strand.
GTTCCCTCAACCAATAGGCTTGTCGGTAGACTTGCTCCAGTGGATTTGTTGGTGACAACTTCGGTGAACAGCCATTAGGTTGTTCTTTTTCCAGTTGTCGTGATTTCCATCGATGTGGTGTAGTTCGACTCTTTCCTCATTAATGAATTTCATTCCGCAATATCCACAGGAATGGTTTTGTTCAGCCAGTGCCTTGGATGTATGATTGTCGTAGAGTCCGCTGTTACGTTGACTCCAGTATACTAAGTCTCCGTCATATGGGGACTTGGTACCTTTGACCATCCTGTGTCCGAAAAGCTTTGTCTTCACTTTTGGGAATGCCTTTTTACATAGTTCATTTGCTTGATAGCGGCTTACCTTTTTTTCCTTACGGAATTTTCTGTTTGCTGCTTTATTCATGAACCATAGACTATCCCGAGAATCGCTCATATCACACCATTTATGGTATTTTCGCCATCCTCTTACAATGGGAGCTAGCTTTCTGGCCTTAACTTTTGCACCATAATTCGAGCTGTTGACTACGGTTTTAATCTTCTCACGGATTTTCCTATGATTATCCACTGAGGGCTTGCAATGGAATTTTCCGTTTTTCTTGACTCGCATTTCCCAGCCAAGGAGACGAAACCTTAGAATAAAGAAGCCTTAATTAATAATTTTTAACCCTTTTTTGCATAGTCTGTCCCCTGTAAAGGCTTCTT
>NZ_JAAHIG010000651.1:0-2428 GCF_010692305.1 Moorena sp. SIO4G3
TTTCTCTGGTTCTCCTGGGGGGGCGACATGAGAGCTAAAAAGTAGACTGTATAAGCTTCATAGCTCTCATACCTCGTAAATAATTATCGAGCTTATGACGACTTAAACGCATTAACTTATCAACTAATTCCCAACATTGCTGCATAAAATTAATCCATTTTTGAGCATACATTCCAATATAAAAATTACTATGTCTTTTAGTTGATCGCCCATATTCTTTGACTCTAGCTACATAGTTCTGAACTCCTTTTTTATTAATTATTTCTCCTTTAATAGTTGCAATAAAGTAAGCAAAAGAGATTATAATAACTAAAGATATAAAGCGTTCGCCGACAACATTACTGCCTTCCATGTCTTGATGCAGTCGCTCATGGGGGAAACCCCCAAGACCGCGCTGCATCGCTATTATATCCACCGCTTTTATAATCTCGGAACATCTCCTCAATATCAAAACGTTTTTTATAAGCGGATATTGCCTCAGATGCTTCGCTCATATTTGTTAGAATAAACCAACCTTCTTTTGTTACTGTATTTCGATAACTTTTCTTCCATTTACATGCAATACTAAATCCTGATACTTGTTTAGTTTTGGTGACTTTAACCTTTTCAAAAAATCACAAAATTCCTGGTTTTAATCCCGAGTTTTTCAAGGAAATCAATCCCTGATTTTTAAGCTCAATTTGCTCGTTTTCTCTAAGTCTTAAACAAAACTTAAAACCTTGTTTGTCTAGCCACTCAGCCAATTTAACTGAACAAAATTCCCGGTCACCCAAAATGACAATTTGATAATCATTAAATAGCTCTATAATATTTGAAATTAGTTGTTTCTGCTCGGAAAAGTTACTTGACACCAATTTTGATAAAAGTTGAAAATAAACGGGAATTGCTCGGTTTTTATAAATTAAGCTAACCACCAATAAATTTTTGTTCTTCCAATTAGTTCTATCGATAGCTAAATAGATTATTTTCTCTTTAGGAAATGTTTGATTTATCCATTCTTGAATAATTGGAAACCACAAATATTTTACATCAAATACTGGCAAAGACAAAAATCTCTGTAGTTTTTTACGTCGTGAGTGAAATTGAATGGGTAAAGGGAGTGACTCTGCGATTTTTTCAAGTTTTATATTTTTGGTGTCTTGTCTAATTATTATTATAAGGTAAAAAAACAATAATTGAGATTCACAAAGTAGATTTTTTAGATGTTTTTGATATAATTCTGGTAGCATTTTCAATTGATAGGTCGTATTGACAAGTTATGACCTATCTTTTTTTACCATAATTTGCTCAATTTAAGATGTATCAAGGGTTACAGGGCGCTTGTCGCCCCCCCAGCTGGTTCTCTCTATTCTAGGGTCTTTAAAAGTGGCAAAATGTTGCAAAAAACTCTTGGTTAAAAAGCCAGTATTTGGGTGAGTATAATTAGGTTTTTTTTTGAACTACAGCAGTTTGGAAGCCTCGGGACATTGATGAGTACTAATGAATTGTTAAATTGAATTAATTCCAACTTTTATCTTACCATATTTTGGTCAAAACTTAAGATGGGTTTACCCTGAGGATAGTTTAAGACATAGTATTTGCTTGAGAAGAAGCAGGGAGCAGGGAGCAGGGAGTAGGGAATAGGGAAGAGAAAAGAGGGAACAGGCCAAAAATTATCTGTACCTCATTAGGCTAAAAAACGCTATACTTTGGAGAAAACAAGGCAGAGGACAGAAGGCAGAAGTGAATTCAACCTTGGCCTATTGGCCACGAAATCACGTTCAACCTTAAACAACCTTCAACCTTCAACCTTAAACAACCTTCAACCTTCAACCTTCAACAACCTTCAACCTTCAACAACAGAAGAACCACTACCCGATAATGACTAAAACGTTACCAACCGGATGAACCGGGCATGTAGAGATGGGGTTTTGGTGTGCGATCGCAGCTGCACCCGGATCGGATAATCCAGGGAATGTAGAGATGGGGTTTGGGTATGCGATCACATGTCTTTGTGAAAAAAACTCTCGCTTCTACAATGCCCTGAATACCTGGCTCGGTCAGGGGCGGGTCTAGTATTAAATTAACTGAATACCTATAGAACAAATATTACCCTCAGGGGTACTGTGGCGTTAAAAATTAATAGTTATTATAAAAATGTGCTGAGAGAAAAATTCAGTTACATCAATAGAACACAAAAAATATTCCTCAATAAAAGGAGGTTAGAAATTATGCCTGTTGTTTGTGATTTTTCCGAAATCGTGGGTGATAGACCTGTAAACATTACTCCTACAGTGTGGGAACGCAACTTTAATACCGGTGGACGTACATTGGGTACAGCTTTTTTGATCTTTAGTGTTTCGGGTCTTACCTCTACTAGAGTATTTGTTAGAGTTAATAATGTAGTAGTAGGGGAAATTACTCCTAACCAAAGTAACCTTACTTGGTT
>NZ_JAAHIG010000652.1:0-2425 GCF_010692305.1 Moorena sp. SIO4G3
GTGCGATTCGTTGGCTAGAAACCTTAACCTGAAAGGGTTTCAGGGGGATTAGCCGCAAGGGACTAAAAGAACCTTGACAACTTGATAACCATGCAGATGTAAATTCTGCCCTCTCGAAATTGGAGTGACAACCCTACCCCTACTCAATAGGAAATAACAAACCTTAGGGTAAAGCGGGGTCGAACGTTGGAATACTGCTAACCCAAAGCGGTTTCGCCAACAGGTAAAAGAACTCATGGATAACGAAAGTAAAGATACATCCGAACCATCGCAATGTCCACGTAGCGAAACGGGCTGACACGCTACAAACAAACAGTTAACGGAGCAAAAGAGGCTAGAAGGTTTAGCCACCTTACTAGAATTTCCCTCATCTCCCGGTGGACAGTATCATCCTAAAAGTTCAAAGAATGGTTATCAGGAACGAAGTAACCACACAGATGCTCTCAAGAAGGTCGATTCTTGAGTAGGTAGTTAGCCGCATGGTCTGTGTTGGAAAGACTGAGTCAGAAAGCTAACGCCGGTATGTAATGTACTGGATATGCCCACGGACTCACGCGGATTAGTAGAATGTGGAGTTGCAAGTAGCAATGAAAAAGTCTAAAACTCGGGGGTTTACCCCACAGTCGGAATGGAAGAAAGTGAATTGGCGAAAGCTAGAAATCACTATCTTTAAGTTGCAAAAACGAATCTACAGAGCTTCTCAGCGTGGTGACGTGCGAGTGGTTAGAAAACTACAAAAGACTTTGATGAAGTCCTGGTCAGCAAAAATGCTAGCGGTTAGGAAGGTAACCCAAGAGAATAAGGGAAAAAAGACTGCCGGAATAGACGGACAGAAAGCTTTAACCAATAAGCAGCGTCTCGCCTTAGTAGCCTCCCTTACCATCTACAAGAAACCTCAACCAACTCGCAGAGTTTGGATTGATAAACCAGGTCGTTCGGAGAAACGCCCCCTAGGGATACCTACCATCTACGACCGAGCACTCCAGGCACTCACCAAACAGGCTTTAGAGCCAGAATGGGAAGCACGCTTTGAACCCAACTCCTATGGATTCCGACCAGGAAGGTCATGCCACGATGCAATTGGAGCAATATTCATCAGTATCAATAAAGCCCAAAAATGGGTACTAGATGCTGACATATCCAAATGTTTCGACAAAATCAACCATCAAAAACTGCTAGAAAAACTTAATACCTATCCATCTATGAAGCGATTAATCAAATATTGGTTAAAAGCTGGAGTAATAGATAAAGGACGATTTTCCGAAACAAAAGAGGGAACCCCCCAGGGTGGGATTATATCACCACTCCTGGCAAATATAGCCCTTCACGGAATGGAAGAACACATAAAGAGCTACGCCGAAACGTTAAAAGGGAGTAAAAAAGCAAACAGACAAGCTCTTACACTGGTCAGATATGCAGATGACTTTGTCATTATGCACCCATCCAAAACCGTGGTTGAAGAAAGTCAAGCAATTATCAGTGAATGGTTGAAAGGCATTGGCCTGGAGCTGAAACCAAGTAAAACAAAAATAACCCACACACTAGAAGGTTTCGACTTTCTCGGGTTCAACGTCCGACAATACAAAGTCGGAAAACACCACTCAAAGCGCGGTTTCAAAACCCTCATTAAACCATCCAAGAGTAAAGTTAAGGAACACGTAAAGCGGCTTTCAAAAGAAATAAACCAAATGAAAACCGCTAAGCAAGTCTCAGTGATAGAGAAACTCAAACCCATAATAAAGGGATGGGCAAACTATTACAAACCTGTAGTCAGCAAGAAAACCTACTCAAAGGTAGACAACTGTCTATATCAAAAACTCAGAAGATGGGGATTAAGGAGACATCCAAATAAGTCAAAATCCTGGGTTAAGGATAAGTACTGGGGAACTAAGGTATATACACCAAAAGAAACCTGGAAAGAACCAAAGATTGATAATTGGGTATTCATGACAGAGGAAGATAACTACCTTCCAAAACATGCCAGAACAGAAATCGTTCGACATGTAAAAGTCAAGGAAACACGAAGCCCTTTCGATGGTGACCTATCCTACTGGGGAAACAGAATGCAAAAACACCCAGAATTGTCCACAAACAAGGGGAAACTCTTCAAAAGACAAGAAGGAAGATGTACATTCTGCCATCTAAAATTCCGAGATGGCGACCAACTGGAAACGCACCATATAATACCACGCGCACACGGTGGAAGCAACCTCATAAAAAATCTGGAGTTGTTACATCTACACTGCCATGACCAAAAACATGGACAAAAATCTAAACCTTCTAATTCAGACGATTTAGATTCAAACCCGTTCTGAGAAGTACCCACTGACAAGGGACTACTGCGCGAGGAGCCGTGTGAGAGGAAACTTTCATGCACGGTTCTGAAGACGAGTCGGAGGGGCGACTCTCCGGCTTAGTTTAATGA
>NZ_JAAHIG010000653.1:0-2415 GCF_010692305.1 Moorena sp. SIO4G3
GACACAAAATCCCCCTCCAACAACCTGAGCAGGTGACAACAGGGTCAAATTTCTATAGCGCTTGTCATAGTAATGAGGTCAACAGGATTTTTTCCCTCTTGCTTCTTGCCTATTCCCCATGCCCTCCTTCACCCTTTATCGAAAATTAATAGCTAGCAATTTTTGAAAATTGGTATAGGGTACCTAAATCAATTGTAAGAATTTTTGATGCCATAGTCCCTACTCCCTACTCCCTACTCCCTACTCCCTACTCCCTACTCCCTGCTCCCTTTGTTATATAAGCTATCGTGGTGATTAAAGACTCGCAAACCAGCGACAGATTGCCATGAGAAAATTTTTGATACTGTGTCTGTTTGTAGTAGGGCTGGGTTTTGCCCTGTTTAACTTTAAAGGATTGGCAAATCAGGGGAATTTTGAGTCGATTGTGATCGACTTCCGGGAAGATATCCCAGCTGCTCAACTTAATGAGCAATTGCAAGCGATCGCAAAAGAATACGAGGTTAATCCCCAACTCAATAGTGAATTTTCAGCAGCGGATCACATTTATATCCTAAAGGGAGATAAACAACTGCTGAATACCCTCAAACAATCAGGACTATCCCAAGCAACAGAATATATTGAACCGAACTATACCTATAGTGCTTTCGAGGTTCCCAATGACCCTGACTATAGCAAGCAGTGGAACCTGCGCAGCATTAATGTAGAGTCTGCTTGGGATGAAACCAAGGGAAGTGGGATAACAGTAGCAGTGATTGACACCGGGGTCAGCGCAGTCCCGGATTTGAAAGATACTGAATTTGTTGAAGGCTACGACTTTGTCAATGACCGGATTGAAGCATGGGATGATCAAGGTCACGGTACTCACGTAGCTGGTACCATTGCCCAATCTACCAACAATGGTTACGGTGTTGCCGGAATTGCTTACGAAGCTAGCCTGATGCCCCTAAAGGTATTGGCAGCCAGTGGTGGTGGTACAGTGGCTGATATTGCGGAAGCGATTCGCTTTGCCGCTGATCATGAGGTAGATGTGATCAACATGAGTTTAGGAGGGGCTGGTGAAAGCAATCTGATGGCAGAGGCAATCGACTATGCCTACCACAAAGGTGTTGTCCTAGTGGCTGCTGCTGGTAACTCTAACCAAAATGCTGCCGCTTATCCTGCCCGCTATCCCCATGTTATTGGTGTTTCTGCCCTTGACTCCGCAGGTCTGAAAGCTCCCTACTCTAACTTTGGTGCTGGGGTAGATATCTCAGCCCCTGGTGGCAGTGAAAATGGTAAAATTTTGCAAGAGACGATTGATGGCGAGACAGGCAGCCCTGTATTTGCTGGCTTCCAAGGCACCAGTATGGCATCGCCTCACGTTGCTGGTGTAGCAGCTTTAATCAAAGCTAGTGGGATTCAAGACCCTGCTGATGTATTGAATGTACTCAAGCAGTCCACCCGAGCTATAGAAGATGACCCCCTAAACCACTATGGTGCTGGACAATTGGATGCTGGTGCTGCCGTTCAACTCGCTCTGAAAGGACAAATTACCTTCCAAGACTTCTTCCGCTGGTTACGGGATAACGGCTATCTCAATCCTCGCTTTTGGATTGACGGTGGTGTGATCGCCCTGTGGCCGAAGATTGCTATGGTACTAGGTTCCTACCTGCTGGCCTGGTTCTTGCGCAATTATTTTCCCTTTACTTGGAGTTGGTCTCTTGCCACTGGCTTAGTAGCGGGGAGTTCAGGATTATTCTTCCTGAAAGGTTTGTATATATTTGACTTACCCCAATGGCCCTTCCGAGTCATGGGCAGTTCGATTCCAGAATTGGGTAGCGCTATTGGCAGCAGCAGTTTTCTCAACCCTCTATTTGCCAGTGTTGTGATTCCATTTATTTTAATCGCGCTACTGTTAGGACATCCCCAATGGAAGTGGTTAGCAGTTGGTTCAGCTCTCGGTGTAGCCAGTTGCCTAGCTGTGAGTGCTGTGGTTTCACCTGAGCTAATCTGGCTTGGAGGCGGGGTTTTGTCTCGGGTGTTCCTGATTGCCAATGCCTTGCTCTGTTTTGGACTAGCTTATTTAGCCGTTCAAGGGGAGAAACAATCAGCATGACGATCAGCATCACAGGCGTAATTGAGCGCAAAGAGATGGGTTCAGGAGCCTGGGCACTGGTTTCTGACTCAGGGGAAACCTACGAACTCAAAAATAGTCCGCCAGAGTTAAAGCAATCGGGATTGAAGGTCACCGTTACAGGAGAGGTGCGAGAGGATGTGATGACCTTTGCGATGATTGGTCCGGTGTTGGAGATCAAGTCTTTTGAGTTACTCCTTTGAGTATCTTACCTATTGAAGGAAGACAATCAGGACGTAACTATTCAGGTATCAGCCTATTTACCCATCACCCCATCACCCGATGTTCACTAGCTCCGTAAA
>NZ_JAAHIG010000654.1:0-2396 GCF_010692305.1 Moorena sp. SIO4G3
GGTGCGATTCGTTAGCTAGAAACTATACCCTACCAAGGGTAATAGGGGATTAGCTGCTTGAGTTCAGAACTCAAGACAACTTGATAACCTTGATGGTGAAATACCATCCCCCGAAGAGTCCGGGAGAAAACCCTACCCTGATGAACAGGAATAACAAACCTGCCAATTGATGCAAGGGTCGAACGTTAAAAATATCCTTAACCTGAAAGATAGATTAACAGGTAAAAGAACTCAAGGGTACGAGAGGAAGATACGTCTGAATCATCGAAAGCTTGGAATGGCGAAATTAAGGATTGATACGCCATAGACAAAAGTCAAAGGAAATATGGAGTATTGGATTCAACTGTCTAATACTGATTCTCCAATAAATTTCCCGGTGAATAGTATCGCCCTAAAAGTTCACAATAATGGTTATCAGGAACGAAGTAATTCCATAGGTTTTCTTAATAAAGGTCGGTTTATTGAGTAGGTAGTTAGCCGCATGGCCTATGTGAAAAGGATAGAGTCAAAAGCCTAAAGCCCATATGTAATGTATGGGATATGCTGACAGACTCACGTTATAGGAAGAGATATGGTTGTAAGTAGCAATGAATAAGTCTAAAACTCGGGGGTTCTCCCCACAGTCGGAATGGAAGAAGGTCAACTGGCGAAAGCTAGAAATGACCGTATTTAAGTTGCAAAAACGAATATATCGAGCCTCTCATCGTGGTGATGTTCGCGTGGTAAGGAAGCTACAAAAGACTCTGATGAAATCCTGGTCAGCCAAAATGATAGCGGTTAGACGGGTAACCCAGGAGAACAAAGGTAAAAAGACTGCCGGAATAGATGGGAAAAAAGCTTTAAATAGTAAGCAAAGACTCACCTTAGTAGCCAACCTAAACGTTCAAAGAAAGGCAAAACCTACCAGAAGGGTATGGATTCCTAAATCTGGAAGTAAAGAAAAACGCCCCCTGGGTATTCCAACAATACACGACCGCGCCCTACAAGCTTTAGCTAAACAGGCATTAGAACCTGAATGGGAAGCAAAGTTTGAACCTAATTCATATGGATTCAGACCAGGACGCTCATGTCACGATGCCATCGAAGCCATATTCAGTAATATATGCCATAAACCCAAGTGGGTATTAGACGCAGATATTGCCAAATGCTTCGACAAAATAAATCACAAAGCACTTCTAACGAAGGTGAACACCTTTCCATCGCTAAGAAGATTAATAAAATCCTGGCTTAAAGCCGGAGTAATGGAAAAAGACACGCTTACCCCCACTGAGAAAGGGACACCGCAAGGAGGAGTGATATCACCTCTCCTGGCAAATATAGCCCTTCATGGTATGGAAGAACAAATCAAACAATATGCCGAAACAATAAAAATAAAAGGGAGGAGTAAAAAACAAAAACGGCAAGGAATATGTTTGATTAGATATGCAGATGACTTTGTGATAATACATAAAGACCAAAAAGTGGTAGAAGAATGCAAAAGGATTATAGGAAACTGGCTAAATGACATGGGATTGGAATTAAAACCAAGTAAAACAAGAATCTCCTACACTATGGATGGGTTTGACTTCTTAGGATTTAATATCCGCCAATATAAAGTAGGAAAGAATCAATCAAAACAAGGTTTTAAAACCATCATCAAACCATCGAAAAAGAAAGTTCTTGAACATTATAAGCAACTCTCAAACGTCATAGACCGTCATAGAGCTGCTCCCCAAGAGGCACTAATACACCATCTTAAACCCATTATAAGAGGATGGTGCAACTACAACAGAAGTGTTTGTAGTAAAGAAACCTTTAATAAACTTGGGCACATGTTATGGAACAAGTTACAACGATGGGGATACAGGAGACATCCAAACAAACCTAAATCCTGGGTAATTAAAAAATATTGGGGAACCATAGGAAAGGACAACTGGGTATTCAAAACCGATAGGAGCCACCTCCTGAAACATGTTGAAACTGAAATAATAAGACATGTAAAGGTGCAAGAATCCAGAAGTATATACGATGGAGACCTAATATATTGGAATACCAGAATGCAGAAACACCCTGAAATGACCAGTCAAAAGGGAAGGCTTTTGAAAAGGCAAAAAGGGGTATGTGCTCATTGTGGTCTTACCTTCAAGGACGGAGACATTATGGAAAAGCATCACATAATACCACGCTCCCTTGGTGGAAACGACACAGATGGAAATCTTGAATTACTCCACCTACATTGTCACGACGTAAAACATGGAAAGAAAATTCCACTCAATGAGTTGGATAAAAACCCATTCTAAGAGGAGCCAATGTCATGGATTTAAAGTACTATAATGAGGAGCCGTATGATGCGAAAGTGTCACGTACGGTTTTGAAGACGAGTCAGAAGAGGCGACTCTTCGACTTAGTTCAACAAA
>NZ_JAAHIG010000655.1:0-2394 GCF_010692305.1 Moorena sp. SIO4G3
TTATTAAACTTAGTTAGTGGGTCACCCCACTGACTAGTCTCCAGAACCGTACGTGACACTTTCGTATCATACGGCTCCTCATTATAGGATTGAACCTTGACAGTGGTGCCTCTAGAACGGATTTTCATCTAACCTTTTGGTATTGATTTTTGTTCCGTGTTTGTTATCGTGGCAATGAAGGTGTAATAATTCCAGATTTTCGTCCTCGTTACTTCCACCTAGTGCGCGAGGTATTATATGGTGCTTTTCCAATAAATCTCCATCTTTGAATGTCAGACCACAATCAGCGCATTTCCCTTCTTGCCTTTTCAAAAGTCTGCCCTTTTGACTGGTCATCTCAGGATGGTTTTTCATGCGGTCATTCCAATATATTAGGTCTCCATCGTAAGGGCTTCTGTTTTCTTTGACCTTTATGTGCCTGATAATTTCTATTTTGGCATGTTTGGGTAGGTAATTATCTTCCCCGGTCATGAATGTCCAGTTATCCTTTCCAATGGTTCCCCAATATTTCTTGGCCACCCAGGATTTTGATTTTTTGGGGTGTCTCCTGTATCCCCATCTCTGGAGTTTGTTCCATAGTAGATGTCCCAATGTTTGGAAGGTTTCTTTACTACACACACTTCTGTTGTAGTTGCACCATCCCAGTATAATGGGTTTTAAGCGACGTATTAACGTTTCTTGTGGGGCAGCTTTATGTTGGTCGATAACTTCAGAAAGCTGCCCATAATGTTTGAGAACTTTCTCCTTAGATGGTTTGATGATGGTTTTAAAACCTTGTTTTGATTGGTTTTTACCTACTTTGTATTGACGAATATTGAATCCAAGGAAATCAAATCCATCAAGCGTATGGGTGATTAAAGTTTTACTTGGTTTTAATTCCAAACCCATGTCTTTTAACCATTTATCAATGAGTTCTTGGCATTCTTCTACCACGGTTTGGTTTTCGTGCATGATGACAAAGTCATCGGCATATCTAATCAAACTCATTGCATTTCTTCTTTGTTTTTTACTTCTCCTTTTGATTTTTAGTGTTTCTGCGTATTGTTTGATGTGTTCTTCCATTCCGTGGAGGGCTATATTTGCCAAGAGGGGGGATATTATTCCTCCTTGTGGGGTACCCTCATTTGTAGTTGAGAATGTTCCGTTATCCATTACTCCGGCTTTGAGCCAGGACTTTATTAGGCGTCTTAGTGATGGATAGGTATTTATTTTGTTTAAAAGTGCCTCATGATTTATGTTGTCGAAGCATTTAGCAATATCCGCATCTAATACCCATTTTTTCTTTTGGGAGATGCTAATGAATATTGCTTCAATTGCGTCGTGACATGAGCGTCCTGGTCTGAATCCATATGAATTTGGTTCAAATTTTGCTTCCCATTCAGGTTCGAGAGCCTGTTTGACAAGTGCTTGTAGAGCGCGGTCGTGCATGGTAGGGATACCCAGTGGGCGTTTTTCCGACCTTCCGGGTTTAGGTATCCAGACCCTTCTGGTGGGTTGAGCCTTTTTGTGAGTTTTCAGGTTGGCTACTAAGGCGAGACGTTCCTTATTGGTTAAAGCTTTAATCCCGTCTATTCCGGCAGTCTTCTTACCTTTATTTTCTTGGGTGACCCTTCTGACCGCAATCATTTTAGCTGACCAGGATTTCATCAGGGTTTTTTGCAGCTTTCTTACCACGCGGACATCACCACGTTGTGAGGCTCGGTATATTCGTTTTTGTAACTTAAAGATTGTCATCTCTAGCTTTCGCCAGTTGACTTTCTTCCATTCCGACTGTGGGGCGAACCCCCGAGTTTTAGACTTATTCATTACTACTTACAACTACACCGTTTCCTATAACGTGAGTCTGTCGGCATATCCTAGACATTACTCTAGGCGTTGGCTTTCTGACTCAATCTTTTCCCCATATGACTTGCGGCTAACTACCTACTCAACAATCGACCTTGTTGAGAGTACATATAGGGGTTACTTCGTTCCTGATAACCATTCTTTGGACTTTTAGGGTGGTACTATTCACCGGGAATATCTGGGAAATCATTATGTAAAGCCAAAATCACATAATCCTTATTCCATTAACTTTTTGTTTGTAGCGTGCCAAACCTTATTTCGCTACACTTACTTAACGATGATTCAAACATACCTTCCTTTCGTACCCATGAGTCCCTTGCCTGTTACTAACATCTGTTCAGGTTAAGGATGCTTCACTGTTCGACCCTTGCATTAATCCATGAGTTTGTTATGTTCATGAATCAGGGTAAGGCTGTCACTCGGATTTCACGAGGGATGGATTTTCACCATCATGGTTATCAAGTTATCATGGTTCAGTAGACCAAGCAGCTAATCCCCCAAATCTTTTATGGGATAAGGTTTATAGCTAACGAATCGCACCTGGCTGTA
>NZ_JAAHIG010000656.1:0-2360 GCF_010692305.1 Moorena sp. SIO4G3
ATAGATAGACTTAAAAAAGTTCTTGTCTGGTGGGCAGTCGCTGATGATAGCTTCACGGCTGCTTACCAATTCCGTTGCTAGCCACTGCCCACCCTAGGATTCTTGATAGATAGACTTAAAAAAGTTCCTGTCTGGTGGGCAGTCGCTGATCATCGCTTCACGGCTGCTAGCCAATTTCAGGCAACAGCCACTGCCCACCCTACGATTAATTTCCCGATTCCCGATTCCCGATTCCCCACTCCCGACTCCCCACTCCCCACGTAACAAAACGTAAAAAAAAAGCCATTGACAGAGGGAGAGCCAACTCAATAAGCTTTACCACAGAAAGTTTAATTCTATGGAGATGAAACCTAGCCCTAGAAAAAACTTACCCCCAAACAGACCGCTCCTGTTTCTCGTAACGGGGTAGCAAGGCAAAATGAGGAGTCAGTCTCCGAGTCTCTCTCCCAGTACTGTGTGGCCCAGATTAATAATGGCTATTGGATTATGCCTTTTGCAGGGGACGACGCGGAGTAGTCCCCTTAATTTACAACCATCTGATCAAAACGTCAAAACCCCTTTTTGGTCTCGAATGGCGCACGATTTGCGCGGGGTTTATTGGCGAGGTACCTGTGCCGCGTTCCTCGTTTTCGGTTAGCTGGCACGGGGGGCGTGCTTGGCGGGCAGAAGTCCTGCCAGAAGGTTGAGTGGCACTGCAAACCGAGGTCTGACGGTCGAGAAGCTTGCTACCCCAGTGGCATTGTGGAGCAGGCTTCTTTTTGGGTTTATATCTTTCTTTGGCAAAAGCCTTGATATGAGAGGCGGCATGAATAGGAGTGGGGTGGGCATGCTGCCTGCCGGGAATATTGATAACTGGCAAGATGCTGGTTCCACCAAGATATTTTACCAAGATTCCGGTTCCACCCACTGGGTCAAACAGCAATAATTAGATGCATCCTGAAGTACAGCGCGATCGCATAAGCGCGGAAGCTGAGGCCTTGGCCTTTGGGCCACGCTACGCGAATGGCCACGCTTCGCGTTCGCGTAGCGTCGGCTTTGCCGAAACCCGTGACTCGCATCTGAAGCATGGTTTACAGATAGGGTAAAAAATAGAGTAAAAAAATACTTCCGCCTCGGGTGGGCAGTGGCTGATCAGCTCTTCACCAACCTTGCCAAGACGCGCGATTCTTGCCACTGCCCACCCTAGGATTCTTGAGTGGAAGCGATCGCATTTGCCAATCCTTGACAGATAGACTAAAAATAATACTTCCGCGCCCCTTGGTGGGCAGTGGCTGATCAGCTCTTCACGGCGGCTGGCCAATTCCCTTGCTAGCCACTGCCCACCCTAGGATTCTTGAGTGGAAGCGATCGCATTTGCCAATCCTTGACAGATAGACTAAAAATAATACTTCCGCGCCCCTTGGTGGGCAGTGGCTGATCAGCTCTTCACGGCGGCTGGCCAATTCCCTTGCTAGCCACTGCCCACCCTAGGATTATTGCTATCATTGTAAGATGCCGAAAAAAGTAAGAGAATTAAAACAAATGTTGCACCAAAGCAGGATTTACTCTCTTGCCTAAGGGAGGAAAAGGTAGTCATTCTTATTGGGTGCATCCACTGATAAAAAATCCTGTAGTTTTGTCTGCTAAAGATAGTAAAGACGCCAAACCTTATCAAGAAAAAGATGTGATAGCCGTAGTCAAACAAGGGTCGCAGTTAGAACAGGGGGATGAATCATGAAATATAGTATTTTAATTCAGCGGTGCGACCCCGCGCTTTCGTGGGAGCGCTAGGGAATGCGCACCAAGAGATGGTCAGAGGAAGATAACTCTTATGTTGCTAGTTTACCGGAATGGGAAAAATATGCTCGGACACATGGTGAAACCTATGAAGAAGCTCTTGAGAATGCTAAGGAAGTTTTAGAGGATTTGGTGTACGCCTATCGGCAAGTTAATAAAGAGTTACCTATTCCACAGATATTACAGTTAGCTTAGAAAATCGAAGCGATCGCATTTGCCAATCCTTGACAGATAGACTAAAAAAAATACTTCCGCCTCTGGTGGGCAGTGGCTGATCAGCTCTTCACCAACCTTGCCAATTCCCTTGCTTGCCACTGCCCACCCTACGATTCTACTATTCCCGATTCCCGATTCCCGATTCCCGACTCCCTACGTTACTGCTTAAAATAAACGTTATGAATACTGAGTTAGCCTTATGGAAAGTCGTTATTAGTCTGCCTGAACATCTCAAGACGGAACTATTCCATTATGCAGACTATTTACGAGAAAACTATCCAAATAATACACAATCTGATCACGAAAAGATAGGAACCACTCACGGTTATGGTAGTTGGGCAGGTCAAATCATTATGTCAGATGATTTA
>NZ_JAAHIG010000657.1:0-2355 GCF_010692305.1 Moorena sp. SIO4G3
TCAAAGTCAACCATTAGACTTCTTTGTGCTGTTTTCTTCAGCAACATCTCTGTTGGGTTCACTGGGTCAGGGCATGGCAAATTATTCTGCTGCTAATGGGTTTCTTGATGGTTTAGCTCATTATCGTGGAACTATGGGATTACCAGGATTGAGTATCCATTGGGGTGTAGTTTCTCAAGTGGGACGAGGTGCCGGGCGAGATGCAGATATAGCCCCTATGCTCAGTAAGAATGGGATGGGTGTAATATCTCCGGCTCAGTTCTTGGAGTCTTTGGAACTATTGATGAGTAGTTCGGATGTGGAAGTAGGGGTGGTGCCTATTGAGTGGTCAGGGTGGCAGGAGAGAGTGGCACAGTGGCCGTTTTTAGCGGATTGGCAGGAAACTATATTGGAGGTAGCCCAACCATCGAAGTCAGATTTTCTGTTAAAGTTGGAGGCTAAACCACCTAATGAGCGTCGCTTGTTGTTGTTGGCTCATGTGCGTCGTCAAGTGGCTCAAGTGTTGGGGATTAGTGATCCTGAATCAATTGCAATGGATACAGGTTTTTTTGATTTGGGTATGGACTCTTTGACTTCTGTGGAGTTGAGGAATAAGTTGCAAAGTAGCTTGAAGCTATCGCTTCCATCAACTATAGCTTTGGACTACCCTAAAATTAAAGATATGGTAAACTATTTTGCTAAAGATTTACTGATTTTAGAAGAGAATGACAGCGATAATGTCAACAGTGATTCCCAGCAAAATCTTCAACTAGATAGGATTGCTAAAGAACTTGCAGAAAAATTAAGAGGTATTTAAATGATTACTAATCAGGAAAAAGAGTATGCCCAACTGATGCAAATGGCATTAAAAAAAATTAGTAAGTTAGAAGCTGAAGTTGATCGACTTAAAAATCAAGATCAATCTGAGGCGATCGCCATAATTGGAATGGGTTGCCGTATTCCAGGAGGCGCATCTACCCCTGAAGCCTTCTGGGAACTTTTACAAAACGGAGTAGATGCGATTACGGAAGTGCCACCATCCCGATGGCCTGTTGATGAATATTACGACTCTGACCCTAGCGCTCCTGGTAAAATGTCTACTCGTTATGGAGGCTTCATAGAGCGACTGCAAGAGTTTGATGCCAATTTCTTTGGTATTTCTCCCAAAGAAACAATTCATCTAGACCCTCAACAGCGATTACTTCTAGAAGTGAGTTGGGAAGCCTTAGAGCGTTCAGGAATAAATCCTCAAAAACTTAAAGGAAGCTCTACTGGTGTCTTTGTTGCTATTGGTGGTAATGGCTATCTTCAAAAGATATTAACTCAAGGCCTTGAACAAATTGATGCCTATATGGCTTCAGGAAATACCTACAGTACAGCATCCGGGAGAATTTCTTACCTTCTGGGGCTAAAAGGTCCTAATTTAGCAGTAGACACAGGTTGTTCCTCTTCTCTAGTCAGCGTTCATTTAGCCACTACCAGTTTAAGAAATAGAGAGTCTAATTTAGCTCTAGCGGGAGGAGTAAATGTATTAATATCTCCAGAACTTCACATCGGTCTTTCTAAGGCAGGAATGTTATCTCCCTATGGCCGATGCAAGACTTTTGATTCTACCGCAGATGGATTTGTCGGTGGTGAAGGATGTGGGATGGTCATACTCAAGCGTCTGTCAGATGCTGTTGCCGATGGAGATAATATTCTGGCAGTGATTCGTGGAACTGCCATTAACCATGATGGTGATACCAGTGGATTGACTGTACCTAGTAGGCCGTCTCAACAAGCAGTGATTGGTCAAGCCTTGGAAAATGGAGGAGTAGACCCAGCTAGTATTAGTTATATAGAAGCTCATGGCACAGGCACATCTTTGGGAGACCCTATTGAAGTGGGAGCAATAGGAACGGTATTTGGTCCAACTCATTCTAAAGAGCACCCGGTAATAATTGGTTCCGCTAAGAGTAATGTTGGTCATTTGGCGTCAGCAGCAGGAATTGCAGGTATGATTAAGGTGATTTTGCAACTGCAATATCGGAAAATAGCTCCATCACTGCATTTCAAGCAACCAAATCCTTATATTAATTGGGCTCAACTACCGGTACAAGTCGCGACTAAGCTGACCTCTTGGCCGGCAAATGGTAAAAGTCGCATAGCTGGGGTTAGTTCTTTTGGTATGGGTGGCACTAATGCTCATGTAATTATAGAAGAAGCTCCCTCTCAAGTCAAAATTCAGAATAATAATATTGAACGTCCAGTTCATCTATTAACTCTGTCAGCCAAAACCGAAAAGGCTTTAGAAGATTTAGTCAGTAATTATCAAAATTATCTAGAAACTAATCCCGAGTTAGCCCTAGCAGATGTATGTTATACAGCCTCTACAGG
>NZ_JAAHIG010000658.1:0-2344 GCF_010692305.1 Moorena sp. SIO4G3
GTTAATCAAACGAATTCGCATAGTCAAGAGGGCTGATGGTTACTACGTTCAGTTTTGCATCTCTGTCGATGTAAAAGAGCAATTAAATCCTGCTGATGCGACTGTGGGACTGGATGTAGGATTGAAAGAGTTTTACACTGATTCCAGGGGCAAAACCGAACCTAACCCTCGTTTTTACAGGGCTGTGGAAAAGAAGCTAAAATTCTATCAACGTCAAGTTTCTCGAAAGAATAAAGGCTCATCCAACCGAAAGAAAGCAATTAATAAACTAGGTAGACAGCATCTTAGAATAAGTAGGCAACGTGAAGAGCACGCCAAGAGACTGGCGCGCTGCGTAATCCGTTCGCGTAGCGTCGGCTTCGCCGAATCTAACGATCTGGTCGCCTACGAAGATCTAAGAGTTAAGAACTTAGTTAAAAATCACTGTCTCGCCAAGTCTATTAATGATGCAGGTTGGTATCAATTCAGGAAATGGTTGGAGCATTTTGGAACTAAGTTTAGTCGGGTCACTGTCGCAGTAAACCCTGCATATACTAGCCAGAACTGCTCTGAATGCGGTGAAGTGGTTAAAAAGTCACTATCAACTAGGACTCATATCTGCAAATGTGGTTGCAAGTTAGATCGTGACCACAATGCCGCTATCAATATCCTAGTGCGGCTCGTTCCTAGTAGGAGCTTCTCGTGGTAGAGAAGGGTATGACTAGGGGGATTCGCGGGTAATAACCCAAAAATCCTAACTATCCTAAGGATGGTGGTGAAAACCCACCCTTTGAAGAGACAAATGACTCCTTACCTGGCCACACCGAGCGGGCGGCATCTCCGCAGAGTGACGCTGGCATCAGGGCGCAATCAGTTGACCACAAGCAGGTAGCAACACTGGCGCTAATAGGGAGGCGACATGGGTAAAAGTAGTCCTAAAAAAGTGTCTAATTGATAAGCCACAACCTGAACAAAACATGTGCGACTTAATCCTCTATTCTCACGACGTTTTTAGAATGACAGTCGTAATCTCTGAGAAGAGGATAGGCAAATTGGGAACGAAGTTACCGCAAGAATAGTGGAGCCTTTATAGTTAGTCGGCTATGGGTAAAAGGGTTAAAAATTTTGGTGTAAGGCTCCACTATTCTAAGGTTTCATCTCCGGACTGCCCTAAATCGCCAAAACAATCTCTAGGATGGAACGAGTAAAAACGACAGCAAAAATATGGGTCTGAAGGCCGGTCGAACCTTCGGTAAGTTATGCCAAACCTAATCCCCACTGTCGGGTAAGATGTGCTCAAAACTGGGCACGGGTTCTCAGAATATGTTCAACGAAAGTAGAGTACGGTTAGACGCATGTCAAAACATAGCGAACTATGGAAAAGGCAGAAGTGGAAAAAACTCCGCCAAAACCTATTCCGCCTACAAAGAAGAATATATAAAGCGGTTCAAGCTGGCGACCTAAGGAAAGCTCGGTCTCTACAAAAACTGATAATGAAATCCCGTTCAGCTCAACTTTTGGCAGTCCGTCAAGTGACTCAATTAAATCCGGGAAAACGCACTGCCGGTATTGATGGAAAGGAAAGCCTAAATTACCGAGAGCGAATCGAATTGGTAGAACAGCTAAACCACTATGGCCACACCTGGGTTCATAGCGGACTTAGAGAAGTACCAATCCCTAAAAAGAATGGGAAAACCCGAATGCTGAAAATACCAACCATCGCTGACAGAGCCTGGCAATGTCTAGTAAAATACGCCCTCGAACCTGCGCACGAAACGAACTTTCACGCCCGGAGTTACGGGTAATGGACTGGACGAAGTGCGCATGATGCACAGAAATATGTGTTTGAACATTTAAACTCAACCAAAAAAGGCATCACAAAAAGGGTCATTGAACTAGACATCAAGAAGTGCTTTGACCGCATCTCCCACAAGTCCATCATGGATAGGTTGTTAGCTCCAGCACAAATAAAGACGGGCGTCTTTAAATGCTTAAAAGCTGGCATCTGCCCGGAATTCCATGAACAAGGGACTCCCCAGGGAGGAGTAGTCAGCCCACTAAAGCGCCAACATCGCACTTGACGGAATAGAAAAGATACACCCATCAGTCCGATACGCGGACGACATGATTATCTTCCTAAAACCAAAAGATAAAGCAGAAAAAGTCCTCCAAAAGGTGGAAATATTCTTAGAAGAACGAGGTCTCGAAATCAGTCAAGAAAAGACCAAGATAACCAAAGCGACAGACGGATTTGACTTCCTATGAAGTTACCGTAAGAATAAAGAAGCCTTTACAGGGGACAGACTATGCAAAAAAGGGTTAAAAATTATTAATTAAGGCTTCTTTATTCTAAGGTTTCGTCTCC
>NZ_JAAHIG010000659.1:0-2304 GCF_010692305.1 Moorena sp. SIO4G3
CCCCCCTCTATCCCCCCCTTAAACTCGATCTGCGCATCGCTATTCCGTATTCTCTCTTCCCTGTTCTCTGTTCCCTGTTCCCTAAAGAAATAACATTAGTATCTAAAATCATGAAACCATACACATCCTATGACAATGACTACTATCAATGGATAAACGAAACCGTAGAAAATCTCCGAAATCGTAATTTTAGTGAAGTGGACTGGGAAAATTTAATTGAAGAAATTGAAAGCATGGGTAAAAGTGAAAAGCGAGCATTATTGAGTCTTTTAACCCGTCTTTTAGAACACCTGCTTAAACTGGCTTATTGGAAATCTGAACAAGAACGCAATAGGAATCATTGGGCAGCTGAAGTTGTTAACTTTCGCACCCAAATTAAAACTATTATTGAGGATAGCCCTAGCCTTCGTCATCAACTGGAAACTTTATACAAAAAAGCTTATCCTAGTGCAGTAAAATCTGTTTCTAAACTGTTTACACTTCCTCCAAAAGCGGAAATTGATATTACCCAAGCTTTGGATGACGATTGGTTTCCATAAGGGTTTGCGAGTTGTTTAAGTACATAGTTATTTTTTAGGGAACAGGGAACAGGGAATAGGGAATAGGGAACAGGGAATAGGGAACAGGGAACAGTCAATAGAGCAATTGGCATCCAAAATAAGTTAATTATTATTGCAAATTAATAATTGTAATTTATATTTATTTGCGACATTTTCATAATTAATTTATCGGCAAATCGCTATAGCATTTTATAACCTAATGAGGAACACATAATTTTTCCCCGATTCTCGATTCCCGATTCCCGATTCCCGATTTAATTACTGTTCCCTGTTCCCTATTCCCTGTTCCCTAAAACCAAGAATTTGTACCTTACCAAATTGCCAACCGCTATATCCTAAGTTGACATCTTAAATACAAAGGCTAGAATTTATTCAGAATAATTTATTCTGGGTAAAAATAATGAAAACCAAGAAACTCACTCCCCTTCAAGCTGCTCCTGTTTAGCGTGAAACTGTGACGAATGCTTCAACAGCAGATGCTAATGCGATCGCACCGGCTGGTGCAGGCGGCGGCAGGGGGATCCCGAGGGGTCTTCCTTTTGCGGGCGGCGATGCTGAGTAGTTGTGTGACGGGCTAGCCCTGATTTTCTGAGAATTGGAGCGGGCAAGATGCCCGTTCCACATTCGATGCCTGTTCCATGTTCGATTCCCATTCCATGGCAGGAAACGGGCAAGATGCCCGTTCCACATTCGATGCCCATTCTACATTCGATGCCTGTTTCATGGCATTTGGGAACAGGCAAGATGCCTGTTCCACATTCGATTCCCATTCTACCCACTGGGTCAAACAGCTTTAATCAGATGCATCCTGAAGTAGAGAGCGATCGCATCTGAAGCATGCTTTACTATTGAAGGCTAGCCACTGTTGACGATTTTATCCAAATATCTTGCAGTATCTCCAAAAATATGTTATACTTTGATTATTTTTATAGTGTCATTGAAAACATTCTGTAACTTGAATTGAAGCCGAAAACCAAAGCAAACCATGATAGTGGTTGCGTTTTCTATTAAACACAGATTTATGCGCCAAGAGCGGAACAAAACCGATCTTGGCCTTGGGAGATACCCCCTGGCTGCGAGAGCAGCTTGCAGAGCGTGGGCTTTAATCTGCAAAGTAGATTTTGGTAGCTAAAAAGTATCGGATAAAATAAGTTCCTGTTTGGTGGGCAGTGGCTGATAATGAGCTTCACGGCTGCTAGCCAATTTCAGGCAACAGCCACTGCCCACCCTACGATTATCCCGATTCCCGATTCCCGATTCTAAATTCTAACTTCTAACTTCTAACTTCTAACTTCTAACTTCTAAGGTTTTGCAATTAGTTCCTGTCTGGTGGGCAGTGGCTGATGATAGCTTCACGGCTGCTGGCCAATTTCAGGCAACAGCCACTGCCCACCCTACTATTCTTTATAGATAGACTTATAGCAGTCGAAGTAAAGCTTAAGACATCTTCTGCTCCCTGCTCCCTGCTCCCTGCTCCCTTTCAACCAAAAGACTATGTCCTAAACTATACTTCCCTTGCTATAAAAAAGTTCCTGTCTGGTGGGCAGTCGCTGATAATGAGCTTCACGGCTGCTGGCCAATTTCAGGCAACAGCCACTGCCCACCCTACTATTCTTTATAGATAGACTTAAAAAAGTTCTTGTCTGGTGGGCAGTCGCTGATGATAGCTTCACGGCTGCTTACCAATTCCGTTGCTAGCCACTGCCCACCCTAGGATTCTTGATAGATAGACTTAAAAAAGTTC
>NZ_JAAHIG010000066.1:0-31943 GCF_010692305.1 Moorena sp. SIO4G3
TCTGGGTCATTATCGGTAATGTCAAGGCTGACAGGAGTAAGTTCGGTATTTAGAGGATAGTTCTCTTCGTCCTCTGTGGCTGTAACAGTGTGAGTGATGGTGCCTGGGTGAACACCTTCAGCAGTGCCATCATCATTAACCCGCACTGTTACAGTTTTTGCTGAGTTGTCACTAAAGACGACGGTGTGTTGGGTATCGAACCCTTGCTCATCCACATTGATTTGACTCTGCCCATCAGTTCTGAGGGTAACAGTGACGGGTTGAGTTGGTGGGGGGTCTAAGGCAATAGTGTATGACGGCTGTTGAGAACTACCTTCATTAAGGTCGATATTTGTGGTTGAAAGAGTAACGTTTGCCATAGTGATTCAAAATGTTTAGTTAGTTATCTATAGCGATAGCTAGTACCAATTGCTAATTAGGGATAGCTGCATCCGAATTGGCTTCGGGTTTGGGTCAATAGGAATTGGCTAAAGTGATTTCAGACACCCACTGGTATAGGTGTCGATCTGAGTTATCCATCCTCTGGCAATACAAATCCCCGACCGGGTTTCAATTTGTCTTAAAACCTTTCCCCAATTAATTTGACCCAGCGATTTTATTGTCTTCCCCTTGACCTACTACTGTTCACCGGGAAAGTACCGAATTGACTGTGGCGCTAACTAGGGATTTTACATAGACTTCTCGAAAACTTTGCGTTTATAATAAATTACTGGCTTACCCCCCTTGAAAACTGCCCCACACCCGTCAGAGACTGGAGTTGTTCAGGCATGAGCGTTTCAGAGGTGTTTTGTGAAAAAAGTTTTAGGAATCATTCTTGGTGGTGGCGCAGGAAGCCGCTTATATCCCTTAACCAAGCCCCGGGCTAAACCAGCAGTGTCAGTGGCAGGCAAATACCGCTTGATCGATATTCCTGTCAGTAACTGCATTAATTCTGAGATTTACAAAATCTATGTATTAACCCAATTTAACTCAGCATCTCTCAATCGCCACATTACCCGTGCCTATAATTTCTCTGGCTTCTCAGAAGGGTTTGTTGAAATTTTACCAGCCCAAAAAACTGCGGAAAACCCAAGCTGGTTTCAGGGAACAGCAGATGCAGTTCGTCAGTATCTCTGGCTATTTGATGGCTGGGATGTTGATGAATACATAATTTTATCCGGAGACCACCTCTACCGGATGGACTATCGCTTATTTGTCCAACGTCACCGGGACACTGGAGCGGATATTACTCTATCGGTTGTGCCTATTGATGAGAAACGAGCATCTAGCTTTGGCTTGATGCAAATTGATGATCGGGGTAAGGTGATTGATTTTCGCGAGAAACCTACAGGGGAATTGCTTAAACAAATGCAAGTGGATACTACTGTGCTTGGACTTACGCCAGAACAAGCCAGAAATAGTCCTTACATTGCTTCTATGGGAATTTATGTGTTTAGTAAAGCAGTGATGAAAGAACTCCTCGAAGCTAATTCTGAGCACACAGACTTTGGTCACGAAGTTATCCCAGCCTCGATGCAGAAGTATAACATTCAAGCTTATTTATTTAATGATTATTGGCAAGATATTGGCACCATTGAGGCATTCTACAATGCTAATTTATCCCTGACTCGTCAACCTAAGCCATCCTTTAGCTTTTATCAGGAAGATGCTCCGATTTACACCAGGGCTCGTTATCTACCGCCCTCAAAGCTTTTAGACTGTCGGGTAACAGAGTCAATTATTGGAGAAGGGTGTATTCTCAAAGACTGCCGCATTAATAACTCGGTATTGGGATTGCGATCGCGAGTGGAAGCTGGAACAGTTATCGAGGACAGTTTAATTATGGGGGCTGACTACTATCAATCTTTAACAGAACGTCTCTCAGCCCAAGAACAAGGCCAAGTGACTTTAGGGATTGGTAAGGATACCGTTATTCGTCGTGCAATTATCGATAAAAATGCTTGTATCGGTAACAATGTCAAAATCTTCAACAAGGATCGTGTGGAAGAAGCCAACTGCGAAAGTGAGGGATTTTATATTCGTAATGGCATTGTTGTAGTGATCAAAAATGCCGTAATTCCCCATGGAGCCGTGATTTAGTATGGGGTGGAAAGGGTAAGCTAATCCACATCAAAATTAGGCACGCTGTAAGCATATGCGCTACGCGCACGCGTGCGCGTTCAGCCTTTAGCGGTCAGGCGTCAGCCCTTACACGCTTACTCTAGACAGGCTTAGCCTAAGGATTAGGGCTTAGACATGCTTAGGCTAGGTATTAAGTACTAAAACCATTAACCATTACCCTCAGACCTTGCTACCTAAGACTCAGATCTTGCACCAGTACAGAAATACTAAATAGCCTAACGGATAACAATCAATTTCATTACAGAAACAGTCAAATATTATCACTGTTGCCTATTGCTAGGATGCCTGTTGCCTACCTTCACAGGTCGATTTTCAACTTGGTGCAAGATCTCCGTAAGACCTTGCCAAAACCACTCAAAACATTCTTAACAGAGTATTACCATGTACGGAAATTGCGATCGCAGCAGTGAGGAACAACCGAACTAAGTTTACTTGAAACCTTTGTTACCCTGGCGTTGAGGTAGATAAACCATAATCCAAGGGCAATAACTTACCCCTTACGATCTTAGACGATTAGGAGACACTCTTGATGGCTGCGACCGACTTCAAAGACTATTACTCCATCCTAGGAGTCAGCAAAACTGCTAATGCTGATGACATTAAAAAGTCCTTTCGGCGTTTGGCCCGGAAGTACCACCCAGACCTGAATCCTGGTGACAAACAAGCCGAGGCTCGCTTTAAGGAAGTCAATGAAGCCTACGAAGTGTTATCTGACTCGGACAAACGCAAGAAATACGATCAATTTGGTCAGTACTGGAAGCAAGCGGGACAAGGATGGTCTGGTCGTAGTGGAGTCGGTGTTGATGTTGGTGGCTTTGATTTTAGCCAGTACGGTAGCTTTGACGAGTTCATTAATGAATTGCTGGGTCGCTTTAGCACTGGTGCCCCCGGTGGTGCTGGCAGAAGTAGTCATAGCTACTCCTACCGTACAAGTACTTCTAGCTCTAATGGGTTTAATGATTTTGGTGGTTTTAGTGGCTATAGCAGCACCTCAGGCTTTAACAACACTACAGGAGCAAGTGCTGACCGGGAAGCAACCATTAGCCTCAGTTGGTCTGAAGCCTTTAATGGTGTCCAAAAACGTTTCAGCCTAGGTAGTGAAACTATAACTGTCAAGATTCCCCCTGGTGCGAAACCCGGTAGTCGTATTCGGGTGCGAGGCAAGGGTCAGGTCAACCCTCTGAATGGGCAAAAGGGAGATTTGTATTTGAAAGTAGAACTAAAATCTCACTCTTTCTTTGAGTTCGATGGTGAGAATCTGGTTTGCGAAGTGCCAATCACACCAGATGAAGCCGTTTTGGGTGGGTCAATCGACGTACCAACTCCAGATGGTTCTGTGAGTATGAATATTCCTGCTGGTATTCGTTCTGGTCAATCTCTACGGTTGCGGGGTAAAGGCTGGTCTTTACCTAAGGGTGGACGTAGTGATCAGTTAGTGCGAATTACGATAGTAACTCCGAAAAACCTCACCAATCAGGAGCGGGAGTACTATGAAAAAATCCGTGAAAATCGCCGCTTCAATCCCCGCAGTCACTTGTCCCAAGTTCGACTTTGATTATATCTAGCAGTTCTCAATTGGGTGAGGGACTTACTAGGAGTGGGTTAATGGGAGTAGGGAGTAGGGAGTAGGGAGTAGGGGTAAGACCATTGACTTTACCTCATAAGAGGGTGTCGATGGCATTGAGCAGTGTATCTACTTCAGCATTGGGATTCACGAAAGAAAATAGATGTTGAAAGCGGAGTTTTCCTAGCTGATCTAAAAGAAATTGAGCAGGTAGGGGAGCACCAAGTGCTTGACCAAGGTTATAGGCGCGAAAAGTTCTACAGTTGGGGTCGCTCAGCAGTGGCATTTGTAAACTGAGATCGTTAACAACTTGTTGGCTTTGCCTGATATCTGTACTCGTAATCATTAACACCTCAACCCCTTGATCAGTGAAGCGTTGGTAGTTCTCATTGATGTTTTTGATGTGAGGGAAGCACAGGGGACAGTAATGCTTTTCTGTGAAAATGCGGGTGAATGCCAAGATGACCGGTTGTTTGCCCTGATAATCCGATAATTTGATCTGACGGTTATTGGTAATATCTGGTAGCTCAAAATCAGGTGTCCTTGCTCCGAGTTGTAGCGCGTTAGTTGCTGGTACAGGCACAAAATTGTGGAAGAAGCGCTGATTGATTAAGCCACTAAAGTTAAGGTCTCTTAGCATCAGGGGTTCAATTGTCCTAGACAGGGAATAGTTTATGGTTACTGTTATAGTTTACCGATAGGCACCCTCAACTGTAGCTAGTTCAGGGAAAGAAGAGCGATCGCTACCCATAAACCAGCAGAACTTATGCAAAACTGGACCCCATCTTGCCATCAGCACCGATTCAGAATTTCAATGGGTGAAAGTTTATAGTGATTAACCGGACTTAATTTTAATGAACTTAATTTTAATGATTCGATTAAACGCTGTAAACCTGACTCTACTGACCACTGAGGTGTAAAATCTAAACAGGAATATACCCTTGAAATATCAGCTTGGGAATGTTGAATATCTCCTGGACGGGGAGGGGCAAATTTAGTTTCTGATTTCCACTGAGGAAAGCAGGTTTTTAGACTATAAACTAGCTGAAGTAAAGAAGTAGATTTTCCGGTGCCTAAGTTACAAATTAAGCATGAGCCAGATTCTAGGGGTGTTGTTAAAGCTTTGGCAAAAGCCCTTGCAACATCCTTGACATAAATAAAGTCTCGTGTTTGAGTCCCATCTCCGTAAATAGTGATGGGTAAATTATCCTGCATAGCATTAACAAATATAGAAATTACACCGGAGTATGGGGAGTTAGGTACTTGTCGAGGACCAAATACATTAAAAAACCGTAATCCGACAAATGAAAAATCTATTTGTTTGGCAAATAAACTGGCATATTGCTCGCTCACCAGTTTTTGTAAGCCATAGGGAGAAATAGGAGAAGTCTGTTGATTTTCTGAAATAGGGACTTGGCTGGGATTGCCATATACAGCGGCTGAGCTGGCAAAGACTAGTTTAGGAATGTTTAAGGTTTTGCAAAGTTCAATAACAGCAATCGTTGCCGAAAGATTATTGTGATGAGACTCTAGAGGTTGCAGCCAAGATGCTGTAACCGAGGGGGTGGCTGCTAAATGGGCAATGCCATCAATTTTACTTGTAAATTTAGTTATAAAATCCTCTGGTTTACAGGTAGATATGTCTTTTTCAAGGAATTTGAGATGAGGATGCTTAGGTAGGTTTTGTAGGCTACCAGTGGCGAGGTTATCAACTACTGTGATCTGATGACCTTCTGATAGAAGTTGTTCGGTAATATGAGAGCCAATAAAACCAGATCCGCCAGTGACAATAAAGTGCATAATTTTTCAGGTTTAACTAACTACTTTTTAACTACTCAAGTTGAATTTTGTAAATTTTATTTGCCTAGCTATGGTAAAAATTAATCATCAAAATGCGCTCCACTAAGTACTCTTTAACACCTTGTTTGAAATCTGAAACCAATAGCGAACTTTTACAGGAAATGTCCGCTGTGCGATTAACCTCACCAGAAGCTTAGGTCGCGAAAGATAGTACAAGATCGGATGCTTATAAGACCAGAGTCTCTTTTGGAGAGCATCCCAGAGTTCAGTATCTTTGACCCCTTGTTGAGATAAATACTTTGATAGCCAGTTTAAGAAGGTCAGATGTGCTGGATTCAGATGACCAGGAGTGTATTTTCCTGTTTGCTCTGCCATAGAACAGCAGTTATTAGGATGCTGTCTATACCAATCCCAACAGTCACTAGTGACAAATACAGGGGCTTTCAGATATACCTTGGCGAAAAAGGCTTGATCTTCGTACATTCCCTGGAAGCTTTCTTCAAACCCACCTGTAACATCAAATAGTGTTCGCCGGATCAGGACGCTACAAGTTGCAGGAGTTCTAGCTTGACTCTCCAGTAAAAGCGTGAGCAGCCTGGGGGAGTCAAACAAAGTATCGTAGTCAGGAGCAATTTCTCGCATGGAGTCGCGATCAATATCCTGAGGTTTCTCGGTCCAGCTATACCAAAATTTAGTTAGACCACAAACTACATCTGCTTCTGGTTGTGAACTAAAAATTGCTAGCTGTTTTTCCAGTTTCTGCGGCAACCAAATATCGTCAGCATCTAAGAAGGCAATGTACTTCCCTTTGGCATTGTGGATGCCTAGATTGCGTGTGGCACTCATGCCCCGATTCTGATGACCCTCGTGTTCGAGATAGCTTACTTTTTCGGGGTATTTTTGGGCATATCCCTGGGCAATTGCTGTGCTGTTGTCGGTAGAGCCATCGTCTACCAGCAGCAGTTCCCAGTTGTTATAGGTCTGGGCAAATACGCTTTGAATGGCTTCTTCAATGAACTTCTCAGCATTTAAGAAGATCATAATGCCAGAAACTAGTGGTTTGTGACTCATTTGATATCACTCCTATTCAATTCAAGTTTATTTACTTTCCGTTAATGGACAATATTAATGACCTGAGTTCCGAAAATTTTGAAAACGTTTTCAATATACTTAATAGTCTTTGTTTGATCTTCCATTTAAGATACATAGACTTGGAGGACCAAGAGTACACAGTGGGATTACTAGCTAGTAATAGTTCCTTGATGAAGACGCACCAGACTTTGATATCTTTGATTTTATGTTCAGATAAGTACTGTCCTACCCAATTCAAATAAAATAGACGTGTAACATACTCTTTGCCTGTTTTTTCTGCAATAGAACAGCAGTTATTCGGGTGCTGTCGATACTTGTACCAACAATTGCTCACTGGAAAAACTGGTGCATGGAGACAAATCTTGCTGCAAAAGATGTGATCTTCATACAGACCTCGGAAGGTTCCTTCAAAACCACCAACATCTTCTACAATCTGACGTCGAACCAACATCCCCGCTATGCTAATTCGCCGTTGTAATAAAAGAAGAAATAGGTTTGGTGGATTGATCAGGGTATCGGTTTGCACACGAACCTTTTCCACGCGATCGCGTTGTTGGTCTTCAGGATTTCCAGTCCAGCTATACCACCATTGAATTGGTCCGTAAACCATGGCAGCCTCGGGATGAGCATTCAAGAGAACAACTTGCTCTGTTAAAGTATTTGGTAACCAGATGTCATCGGCATCTAAAAAAGCAATATATTCACCTTTGGCATGGCGGATACCCAAATTGCGCGTGGCACTCATGCCGAGATTCTGGTGACCCTCGTGTTCGAGATAGCGCACCTTTTCTGGATATTTGCGAGCATACTGCAAGGCTATTTCTGTACTACCATCAGTGGAACCATCATCGACCAGGAGTAGTTCCCAGTTGTCGTAAGTTTGAGCAAAAACACTCTCAATGGTTTCTTGAAGAAATGGTTCAGGGTTTAAGAAAATGATGATAGTGGAAACTAGTGGTTTGTTACTCATAATTAAAGCCATCTTGACAACCAACGAGCAAACGTTTTCCCGTCCCAATCCTGAACCTCAACACGAGGCAACAGAAAAGAGTTGCTATCTTCCTGAACCCGGTCAACAACACTAGAACAGGCGCAGGTAAATCCAGCTTCTTTGATAATGGAAATAGTGTCAGTAGTGTAATCCCCATGGGGATAGGAAAAACTCGTAACTGGATGCCCTAGGATTTCCTCAAGATAGTGTTTGCTTTGTTGGATTTCATCCTGCTGGGAAGCTACTGGAAGTTTAGAAAGAAATGGGTGGGTTACTGTGTGAGCCCCGACTTCAATCAGTCCCCTTTCTTCGAGAGCTAACAGTTCCTCAGGAGACATAGAGCGATGGGTCGAGCGACCAATTGGTTCAGCATTAGCCCAGACCCTAATTGCCTCTAGCACCTTTTCTCGCTTGTGGGTAGATAAAGGATATAGCAGTTGATAAAGGGAGCGATAGAGGGTATGGCGAAGGGTGGGATCTTCTTTTCCTGCAGCACTCCAATGGCGATAAAATTGGTAATCAGCTTGACTGTAATAGGCGGCTTCGCCTAATTCCCATGTGTAGGTACTGTCGTTGATAGTTAACTGAAGTATTTCCGGTAATATACCAGGTTGTAGTAATAGTCTATCTAGTTCATCCCACCAGAATTCACGGCTATGCCCAATTCCTCCAGTTGTTACAAAAACTGTTGCGGGAATGTCATAGCGTTTCAATAATGGTTTAGCATTGTAAAAATTATCAGCATAGCCGTCATCAAAGGTGATAACAACTGACCGCTTTATAGGCTGGCGGACGCGAATTGTTTGTGTCAATTGCTGTAGACTCAGAGGGTAACGATGTTTTCGTAAAACCTCTAGATGTTCAGCAAAATTCTCTGGGGTTACACATAGAGACCAAGGGTCTGAATCTACTTCAGCCACACGGTGGTACATTAAGATCAGCACACCTGGCAAGATTTTATTTTTGAGCCGCCAGGCTGTCTGTTCCAATTTTTGACTGACCTTGCCTATGGTCATGGTTTCAGCTCCTTGACGACTCTAGCCGTAATTAAGACCTGGTAGTTAGGGTCGTGATAGTTGAGTTGTGCCTGGCGCAATTCCTTAGTTACCAAGCCGTGCAGAAATGCGATCGCACTCAACACATTGCCTTGGGCTTCAACCTGCACTGGGGTTTCTCGAAAGGCTTCCTTAAAAAGCCGCTGAGTTGACAGAGTAGTGAAACTCCAGTATTGACCCCAGCGATTCATATCATCACAGCTGATTTGGGTGATGCCTGGAACAGTGGCGAGTAGGACACCGCTGGGTTTGAGAATGCGGTGGAGGGTTTTGAGGGCGGCTGGCACATCGTAGATGAATGGGAGAGTTTGAGTTAGGATAATGCAGTCGAAGGTGTCGGATGGTAGATGGTCAGCCTTGGTTAAATCTGCCACAATCGTGGCTTGGGGATTACCCTCTTCCACATGAAGCACGTCACTCTGGGTGACGCGATCGCCACCGAATTTGTGAGTGTAGAGAGGTTCCTTAATCTCTAGTACGTGTCCTTTAATATCCTGACCATGACGGGCAAGAAAATGCTCAATATAATATCGGTCAATAGGTAAACCCCGATCTAGACCGAAGTCAGAGCTGATCGGCTTGACTCGTCGGAGGCTACCAAGGTTGACCCATCCTACTGGTAAACGACCGTGCCATATTTCTCGTAGCCAGCGGTATACAGAAATAGGCCATCTGCTAACCTCTGTTATAGTCATGATTTCACCTCCGGTTTCACTGCCCTGACCGTAATTAAGACTTGATACTCGCGGTCTCGGTAATCAAGTTCTTTCTGGGTCAACTCCTCCATGGCTAGTCCCTGCAAAAATGCGATCGCTGCCAGTACATTGCCATGGGCTTCAACGTGAACGTTTGTTTTGGGAAATAGTTCTTCAAATAGCAACCGTGCGGATTGAGAGGTCAATGCCCAACACCAATCATCGCCCCAGTCGCATTTAACGATTTGGCTGATTCCCGGAAAGGTGACCAGCAAGACTCCACCAGGCTTAAGGATTCGGTAGAGTGTCCCTAAAGCAGTCCCCATGTCGTAGATTAGGTGTAGGGTTTGTGTCAGGATTACGCAGTCGAAAGCCTCTGACGGGATGTGATCAGCGTTAGTTAAGTCTCCGACAAAGGTGGCTTGGGGATTGCCTTCCACGACGTGCAGTACATCGCTTTTTGTGACCTGGTCTGCTCCGAAACGACAGGTGTAGGTGTTTTCTCCAATTTCTAAGACTCGTCCTTGGATGTCCTTACTGCGGTGAGCCAGAAATTTTTCGATGTAGTAGCGGTCTATGGGAAGACCACGGTCATAGCCGAACTCCCGACTGATAGGTGTAACCCGCCGCAGGCTGCCAAAATTTACCGATCCTACTGGTAGACGACCATGGAATATATCGTGTAACCAACGGTATGTAGAGGCAGGCAATGTTAGCTTTGCTATTGGTTGCAATTGTGCTTTCAACTGTTTTTTCATAAGTTTTACAAAATATCGAATACGATTTTTCCAATACTGCAAGGCTGGATGATGATATCGCCATAGCTCCTTTTGTAGAGCAGACCAAAGTTCAGGGTTTTTGAAGCTTTCTTTAGACAGATATTCCTTTAACCAATTCAAGAAAGTCCGACGAGCCGTATATTCTTTTTTTGTGTCTTGGGATGTATAACAAATAGAATCTTTATGCTGACGATACTTTTCCCAACATCCACTTTCCACAAACAAAGGGGTCTTCAGGAAAATTTTCGATAAAAAGACCTGATCTTCATAAAGACCTCGGAATGTCTCTTCAAATCCACCGACCTCTTCGACAATCTGCCGTTTTATCAGAAAGCTACAAATACAGGGGGCAGCGCCTTCACCTTGTATCAAGAATTTAAGTAGGGTTGGTGGCTGAATCAGAGTATTGAGTTGAACTCCCAATTCTGGCATGTAGTCCCGCTGACTGTCTTCAGGATGGCCAGTCCAGCTGTGCCAATACAAAGTATTTCCATAGACCATAGCAGCCTCTGGATGAGACTCCAAAATTGCTATCTGTTTTTGCAGTTTCTGAGGTAGCCAGATATCATCAGCATCTAGGAAAGCAATGTACTTACCCTTAGCATTACGAATACCCAAATTACGGGAGGCACTCATGCCGCGATTTTCGTGATCTTGGTGTTCTAGATAACGTACCTTGTCAGGATATTTTTCCACATACCGTTGGGCAATGGCAGTGCTGTTATCGGTGGAGCCGTCGTCTACCAGCAGCAATTCCCAATGGTCATAGGTTTGCGCAATTACACTGTCTATTGCTTCCTCAATGAACTTTTCAGCATTTAAGAAAATCGTAATTCCAGAAACTAATGGTTTGCTATTCATCTCATTAAGTTATACAAAAGTTATCTAGCAAAGGGAAGAGGTAACAGGGAACAGGGAATCGGGAATCGGGAATCGGGAATCGGGAATCGGGAACAAATATTTTATCAATTTATTTAGGATTGTTATCGATTAAAACTAATAGATTTTAAGCCAAAAAAAACATTAAAATATGACAGATATTATTCTTGCAAAGATTAGTATTTATCCAATCAATTCAATGTCTAATTAATGATGTAGGAGATAGACAGCTAACTTGCTTTTATCAAATGTGGACATAGCGATTTTGCAAGCGATAGAGTTCAGTAAAGAATCCATTGAGCTTCAATAAATCCTTAAACTTCCCTTGTTCGATCACCTGTCCCTGCTTCAACACCAAGATCTGATCAGCTTGTTCAATGGTGGAGAGGCGATGGGCAATAACAATCACCGTTCGATTTTGACTAAGATTACTTAGCGCCTCTTGGATTAAGTTCTCGGAAACACTATCGAGAGCATTAGTTGCCTCATCGAGAATCAGAATTTCTGGGTCGCGAACAATAGCACGAGCCAAGGCAATACGCTGTCGCTGACCTCCTGAGAGTCGAATTCCCCGGTCTCCTACCTTGGTATCATAACCTTCAGGCAATTGAGTGATAAATTCATGGGCATGGGCAAGTTTGGCTGCTGCTCTAATTTCGTCTTCTGTAGCATCCAGGCGACCATAGGCAATGTTTTCCCCTACTGTTGTACTAAACATATGAATCTCCTGACTAACCAGGGCAATTCGGCTGCGCCAGTCAGCTAGATCCAGCTGTTGCAAGGGACAACCATCTACATAAATCTCTCCCTCTGTCGGGTCATAAAAACGGTAAATCAAGTCAATAATTGTCGATTTACCCGCACCTGAAGAGCCTACTAACGCAATGGTTTTACCTTGTGGGATAGCAATTGAAATAGTCTTAAGTGCAGGTTTTTCCGAAGGGTTGTAGTGAAAGGTGACAGATTCAAAAGAGATTTCTTGTCTAAGACCTTTAAAAGGAGTGTTACCCGAGTGAATATAAGGTTTATCAGAGGGATTCAAAAGATACATGACGTCTTCTACAGCACTTGTCAACGCAGCAAGTTCCACACGGGCACTATCTAACTGTTTCACCTGAGGTTGTAGACGATAGAGCATAAATAGAAACGTTAGTAATGTCGGTAGGGTAGCTTGGTTATGAAGCAGTGCAATAACTAGAATGCATAGAAGTAGAATTGTCGAGAGTACTTCAGAAAGGGGATTGACAACTTTAGCGAAAAGCTGAATCTTTAGTAAAGTATTACTTAAGTGATTTGATGCCACATCAAAACGCTTCTGCTCATAGGATTCATGGCCAAAAGCCCGAATTATCTTCATTCCAGAAAACCCTTCCAACATCAGGCAAGCAACGGCAGAATTAGCCTGCACCGCTTGTTTCCCTCTGTCATTTACGGATCCTGTCACCAACTTGATACTGAGGGAAATTAGTACTAATCCAGCAGCAACTAAAAGGGTTAGTTGCCACGATATTAACAGTAACAGAATTACAAATACAGAAATGGTACAGACATTAATGATCAGGTTAAAAAAATGCGATAAAGCCTCACAACTCCGCCAGGTTTGCTCAGTCAGTGTGTTGAGTAATTTTCCTGATTGATTCGTTTCTAAAAAAGAATAACTTACTTTCAAAAGCTGATTAAAAACACTGGATCGTAACCGATGGTTAATCTTAAGGTAAAGCCAAGACACTAAACTTTTATTTATATAAACAATTAAGTTTTTCAATAAAAGTATTATGAATATACAGAAAGCAATAACTAAAATCCGAGCTTCCCTTGGCAGATCAATAACGATTTGTTCGATATTATTTAATACAAAGCTATTTTGGAAGACTTGAGAGCCTATATTACCAGAACTTTCCAGAAGAGGAATAAATAAACTAATACTAAATCCTTCTGCCAAAGAAGAGAATACTCCTAAGGTGATAATTAATGGCAAAACCCAAGGATAAAATTTAAGTAATGGCGATAGGATTCTGATTTGATTCATGCTTTATTGTTAATCCTAAGGGCTGGGTGCAGGAAATAGGGAATAGAGAATAGGGAATAGGGAATGATTTAGCGTAGTATTCTAAAGGTTTTATAAATTCGTCTTCGATTACAGAAAAGATTAAGTTGAAATACCCAACGCTAGTTGACGCAGAGTTTGGGTAAGCGATCGCACGCTGTCGTAGCCATGAGGTCCAAACCAGCGGATTAACATAATTGCTAAACTCAGGCGAATATAGCTCTCTGAATAGCGCATTTGTGGATAGTGCAAGAAAGCTTGTCTACGGAAATGCATTGCTTCTTTGTAGTTTCCCTGATCCACTGAATTCCAAGCTTGGTAGAGATTTAAATAGCTATAACTCCGGTTACGCAAGTACAACAACTCAGAGGGAACAGATTGGAAATTTTTTTCTATGGCCTGACGTGAATCCTGGATCATTTCCTCACGCCTTTTAGACATGCTACTGGGATGCTGTCGCCAAAGAGTTAATGGTTCTTTGACCACGGCAAATAGATAGTTAGCTGCAATCCGAATCCACATATCTCGATCAGCAGCGCTGGATAAGTTGGGGTCGAACATTCCGACAGTCTCAAAGCAACTCCGACGAACCATAGCTGAGCTGCCATTGCCAATCATGTTAACCACCAAAATTTGCTCCCAGACATTTCCTTGTTGATGGAAAGCGATAATGCTGTTTGTGGGTTTACCTTGCTGATCAACTAGAGCTGTCCAGGTATAGACTAGACCTGCCTCTGGATATTCTTCTAAACAGCTTACCTGTTTTTCAAGTTTAGTTAGCTTCCATAAATCATCTGCATCTAAGAAGGCGATATATTTGCCTTCAGCCTGGGCGATGCCTGTATTTCGTGCTACAGACACTCCCTGATTTTCTTGGGAAATCAGTTTGACTCGGGGGTCTGCTATTTGAGATGCCCATTCAACAATGTGATCTGAACTACCATCGTTGATAATCAGTAACTCAAAGTCAGCAAAGGTTTGTGCTAAAACACTCTCCACTGTTTTTGGGAGGTATTCCATCGCATTATATGCTGGAATAACAATAGTAACTTTTGGCATAGTCAATCGCTTCGCTCCAATTCAAAATTATCAATTAAAAATTAAAAATTACTCTATTAATGAATTCATGGCATTGAAATAATTATGCTTTGCAAATAGTATACATAAATCAATTCAGTGGCTTGTATTCGCTGTTAACACTTCAAAATGATCAGGCTATTTATTTTGTTTTTTTTTTTAAATTTATAAGTCAAAAATGGTCAAGTTTTTTAATCAAAAGTGATTGTCAAAAGTGATAAGTAGTCGGACATAAATAAACGGTACTGTCTCGAAAACTGTAAAATGCTTGTAACCTTTACCCCAAAAGGTTTTGTCTCTATTTACAAAACTTTATACAGCACCCAAAACTTTTGTCCGACTACTTATTAAATCGAAACAATAATACGACAGACAGATTAATTGTGATCAAAGGCAACAGATAACCGGTAAATTGGGCTTATAAAATTTTGGTAGAAGTAGCAAATACTTAACTATTTCATTGGATCTATGAGTCTTTCCTAGACTGGCTAATCATTTCCATGATTAAATCGCGATAGCGTAGAGCAACCATGTTCCAACTAAAACGCATGGCATTCTGTCTAGCCTTAGTTTCCCAATCTTTGGTC
This sequence comes from Moorena sp. SIO4G3, assembly GCF_010692305.1. Classification (NCBI taxonomy): domain Bacteria; kingdom Bacillati; phylum Cyanobacteriota; class Cyanophyceae; order Coleofasciculales; family Coleofasciculaceae; genus Moorena; species Moorena sp. SIO4G3. The sequence goes on from NZ_JAAHIG010000066.1 coordinate 14,688, forward strand.
AAAGCCTGTGCGATCGCTCCAGCATAGACATCTGGATCGGTGACATCACACACAATTCCAGCATCGCCAATCATATAGCGACGAATCTCATCATCAGTAGTAACAACTCCTAAACCGCTAGACATTGCTTGCAGGTAAGCATTGGCAAAAGGTTCATCGATAGAAGGGAGGGTAAATAGATCCCCATACCGATAAACGTCAGGCATTTGATTGAAGGGAAAGGTCTGTATGGCAAAGCGATTAGCTCCCAGCAATTCCTCACCTAATGCTTGAAAATACTCACGGTCTGGTCCATTGCCACAAATCAGAAGACTCCCATAGGAAAGCTTTGCGATCGCTTGAATTGCCAGTTCAACCCGTTTGTGATCGTTACGGTTTAAAGAAGCAACACACAAGACAATCGGCTTGTTCAAACCTAGGTCGATATGATCTCCCTCTGGCTTGAATCGATTCATATCTACGCCGTTGGGAATGATTGTGACAGGCTGATTAAGACGCTGTTTATCAACAAAGTCAGCCATTCTCTCAGAGAAAACTACCAGATGATTGGGACGAAATCGCAGGCTTCGCGCTAGTGATTGTCCACCGCCAGTCAAACCAGTGTGTGCTTTAAACAGAATGGGTGTGCCAATCAGTCCTCGTACAAAAGCTGCCATTGCCAAACCGCCATAGTCATTGCAAGGAAAGATTAAGTCGGCTGGCTTTCTTAGCAGTCGCATTGCACAGGGAAGAAAACTACTCAAGTGTTCAATGACCATATCAGGGTGAGTAGAGAAGCTGCTGAACACTGAGTTAACTAAAGGATTACCTAGGAGGTGACGAGCTTTTGTACGAGGGATGCCACCAGCAGGATAGTAAAAAGGACTACAGGGAGCCCCTGCTAACAATTCCACCTCAAAATAAGAACTAAGGTGATGAGTAAGCTCAATCGCAAAGTTTTCGGTGCCACCACTCCAATTGACTCCCGCACTGGGATGAACGATTACAACTCTGTAAGAGCTTTCGGTTTTCGTGGGCATCTGAGGTTTGACATCAGAAACCAAAAGTTTTTGAGTCATAGTATTCATAATTTACAGTCCAAAAATAGTGAAAAATTTAACTAAAATTAACTAGTTTATTTTTCATTAAATTATTTGTTTTATTAACGGTATATAATTCTATAATTAGTATGGCTTGATATAGTGTTTATCACTAAATACTATACGTTTTTATCTCAGATAATTTATGCCATAAATAAACAGCCCTAATTCAAGATAAAAATTTATATTGTTTTGTCAATTGTATTTTGTTCAGTATTTGGTTTATTCCAATTCCAACCAGCTATCGCCAACAGAGTCCACCAGTAGAAAAAGAGAGTGGTATGAGTCCAAATATTATCCGTAAGCATTCCCACAGGTATTGCTAGAAGAATCGGCAACAGTGTTAAACACAAGGTACGTTGTTGACTACCAGAAGTGGCTGATCTAATTAACTGAACAAGACGCACAATCTGAATACCAAAAAAGGTGAAAAAAGTAAGCAGACCAATAATTCCCCCTTCCACTAGGGCACGGATGTAGTCGTTGTGGGGTTCCAGGCCATTACTACTGATGAGTTTGTTAGTTCCAAGACCATAACCAAGGATTGGGAAGTGTTTCCATTGCTCTAGGAGATAGGTCCATTGAGCCAGCCGCCAGTTGAAACTATTACCATCTCCCTGGGACAGCAGAATTGCCTTCCAAATATCGATATCTGGATTACCCAGTGGTGTTTGAGCGATGGAGCCGAGGCGTTCTTGTCCAAACTCTGTGCTGCCAAACAAGCCGATCATTAGGGCAAACAGGACGATGCCTGCGATCAGGTTAAGCAGGCTCAATCTCGGACCAATCAAAAAGACTATAAAAGCAGCCAGCATCATCAACCCAAATAGAGCTTTGGTACTCACGAAGAAAAAAGCCAGTACACCTAACAGGAGAAGCCAAGGCTTAGATTGCTGTGCCTGATTCTGCTTCCAGTAGGTCAAGCCAAGAAACAAAAACAGGAAGGTGGTAAAAGTATTGGAGTGACCGAGAGTGCCGTTGATGCGAGCAGTTACTTCTAAGGAAGCAGAAAGGCTATACCCTGATGGCTTGAGCAGGTCAGGAAGAACTGAGTCAGGCAAGAGGATCTGGATTGATGCGACGGTAAGGGGCATGACCAGACCAATAAACAGCAGATTTATAACTGTTTGAGGTGGAAGCCTGTCCTTTAGCTGCATCACTAGTAGGTAGACCATCGGCCAAGAAAATAGGCGTACCCACTCCCGGATAGCAGTGGAAAAATAGGAGCCATCTAGTCCTAGTCCTCCTAACGGTAACAGTACTACCCATAAGCCTTGTAGCACCACCCAACCTGCTAGCAACCACCAAAACTTATCAGTGTGAACAATCTGACCGGTTAATAACCTCACGGTCACATAGACCAAAGTTAGACCAATCAACCCAACGGCGAAGGCAGCTGGTATGCCCTGATCTGAGAAAATATCAAGGGAGCTACGCAATATCAATAGCCCCAGTACGGCTTGCTCAAACCGGGCAAAGAAGTAGACCACCAGTGCTACTGCAACCAATCCTAAACCCAGCAAACTTGGCTGAGTAGCTGCGAGTAAGCCAACGGCTAGACCAATGGGCACACCTGCGAGTCCCAGCCAAAAGGTCAGAGTAGAGTAACGATGCGAGGGGTTATGAATCTCCATGATCAACCCCCCTGGATATCAGAGCACAATTATTGTTGCTAGCTTCGTTCCCATGGGTCTGCCTGAATTGGGATTGAGGCTGGTAACTATCGAAGGAATCGGAATAGTACTGTTGAGTGCGATCGCTTATGCCATTGACAACAAACCCCAGTATGGGAGTGCTACTATCTTTCAATTCCGATACTGTCTGTAGTAGGATATTTTTCTGGGTAAAGTTGGGACGTGTGACTATCACCAATCCATCACTATACCGACTCAAGCTATGGGCATCAGCAAAACTACTAACTGGTGGGGTGTCTACAATCACTAGGTCATAATGATCTGCGGCTGCTGCCAAAATAGACTTCATCACCTGTGACTGTAGGAAGGTAGCCGAACCAGAAGGCAGCTCACTACAGGTCAAAATCGAAAGGTTTGTGATCGCTGTGGGTTGCACCGCTTCGAGCCAGGTTTGATTGCTGTCAATCACATCTGTAACCTTTGGCTGAGGGGGTAAGCCAAAGAAATAGTGCTGCATTGGGTGACGCCAGTCGCCATCAATAATCAATGTCCGCCGGGAAAATCTTGCTGAAACCGCAGCCAAGTGGGAAGCTACCACTGACTTACCCTCTCCGGAAACAGCACTGCTGACCACAATCAGCTGTAACCTCTTCTGAGCACGCAACTCCATGGTTGTCAGGAGCAGGCGGTAAGGCTCGATTAACCTCATATCTGCTAAGAATCGGTTCGGTTGCTTAAGACTGAGTGCCTGAGCAGGTATCTTCGGTAATACCCCCAGCCTAGGCAGCTTCAGCAGTGCCTCCGCTTCCGAGGCATCGTTTAGGGTATTATCCATCACCTCCAGTAGCAACACCATACCGACAGCTAGGGCAATTCCAGCAGCAGTAGCAATCACCAGCACCACTTTTGGATTGGGTTCCTTCGGTGATGAAGGAAGTTTTGCCCGCTCAATAATTTGAATATTGTTAACTAGTTGGGCTTCTGCAATCCGTGCTTCTTCGAGTTTGTTTTGGAGGAGTTTAAGAGAGGCAATTGCTTCGTCTTGTCGGCGAACTAAGGTAGCAAAGGGTTGCCCTAGAACTGGTATTTGACCAAGACGATTCTGGAGTTTAATGCGCTCAGTCTGCACTAGGTAGAGCTTTTGTTCCAGTACCGACCGTTCTGTTTCAGCTAAAATAAATCTAGAGGTAAAGTCCTGGCTCAACTGATCAGAGGCCACATCACCAGGAGGAATAATTTGATTAGTGGGCTGATTAGTGGGCAACAGACGAGAAAGTTTTTGATTGTAGAGGGTAAGGAGTTCATACCGCTCCTGAACCAGTGATATCACCGCTGGATTCTGATCAGTTAGACGCGATCGCATTTTGGCTAACTCCCGATCCAAGTTGACTAGCTGAGCTCGTAAGGCTTGGAGTTCTTGATCTTGACCAATGCGTCCAGCGATGTAAGCATTCTGAGTATTATTCAGACTGGTTATGGTCTGGAGTTCTTGGCTACGGGTTTTAGCGTCTTGGAGTTGAATAGACACAGCACGTTCTTGGTCTTCTAAAGTAGCTAAACTCCTGACTAAGAGTTGTGTTTGTTCCTCCGGAGAAACTAAACCACTGGTCTGTTTAAATTTGTTTAACGCTGCTTCTGCTGCTGCCACCTCCAAACGCCGTAATGGTACTTCTTTCTCCAAAAATTCCCGCACAGCCTTAGCTTCTGACCGAATCCCTTCAGCACTTTCGGAAACCATTGCGTTAGCGATCGCATTGAGCACCGTGGTTGCCAATTCTGGATTTTGACCCTGATAGCTTAGCTCAAGAATATTGGTGGCAGGCACAATTTTTACCTTTAAATCCTCACGGAGTGTGTCTATTGTCAGTCCTTCTTGTGAACTGCCCAGTATAGCAATCTCGTCAAGTGCTCGCTCAAGAACCCGTTCTGACCCCACTAGTTCTGCTTGAGTTGCAATCGGGTTAGCTCCACCGGGTGTATTAGCAGGGACTTGGCTGAGGTTACGACCCAACTCAGATACACTCACCTTTTTATTGTCCAGCATCAGCCGTGCTTTCACTTGGTACACTGGTGCGGTGACAACCAAATAGGCAATCGCTCCACCAATGACAGATGTAAAGGTAGCAAGGGCTGGTAACAGCCGCCGCCTTAAGGCTAATGGTAGTGATGAAAGGCTTGTGTCCATAAAGTTCACGAAACTCTGTGGTTTTACTGGTTCTTGACAAAGGGGAGCGTGACACTGAATTTGGCATCAGACGACGCACAGAGTTTTTGATACAGTCTCAAGTTATCAGCAGTAATTTTGTCCCAGTTATAGTAAGTGGCTACATGGTCTTGTGCCTTCTTGGCCATGTCTGCTAACTCTTGAGGTTGGCGGATCGCCTTCTCTAGACTTTGGACACAAGAGTCTACGTCTCCGGCTCGGAATAGTAGACCTCGTTGTTGACCAATCAATTGCTGATGGGGAAGGATATCGCTAGCCAGTACTGGAATCCCTTCTTGCATTGCCTCTAGCATCACCAGCGGTAATCCTTCTAAATCCGAAGGCAGAACAAATAACCCTGCGCCCCGAACAATCTCGGCTAAGCGACTTCCATAGAGTTCACCAACGAATAACACGTCTTGATTTGTGCCTGCCAAGTCATGTAGGTTGGCGATGTAGTTATGAGTGTCACTATCACCACCAGCAATCACCAGTTTCCAACCGTTAGATTTGAGCCGTTGGAAAGCTTTGATGAGTAGATCAGGTCGTTTTTCCGGTACAAGCCTGCCCAAAAACAGAATGTAACGCCCCGGGTTTAGACCTAGGAATTTACCATAGGCAAATTTGGGGTCTGACTCTGGGTAAGTCCCTGGAGCATTGGGAATATTGATTGTATTCTTGCTATAGGTGTTGAGAAAGTAATTTTGGAGTGCTTGTGAGACTACGACTAACTCATGGGCAGAGTACACCGCGTTCCTCTCCCCCAAACGAATTAACCCACTCGACAATTTCCCCCACTTCGCTCGTTGCCAGTCCAATCCCTGACAGGTAACCACAATCTTTGCAGAAGAGCCAATTCTGGAGAGCCAGGAGAACACAGCTGGACCTAGGGCATGGAAATGAATGATATCGTAGCGTTTGCCACTGGAGATAATGGCTGCCAGGGCAGCATTAGCCAAAGCATCTATTCCTCTCAAGCGTATCGAGGGTAGAGAGACCACTCGAACACCTTTGTAGTCAGAGGATGAAAAACCGGTAGACTTGGTGTAAGACGACCGTGCAAATAGGTCTACCGAATGACCTTGGGCAACAATTCTGGGATAGAGTTCTGTGCAGTAACGTTCAATGCCACCTTGCTTAACAGGTACTCCTTTGGCTCCAATTACAGCAATTTTCATGAGTTCTAGTTTTCTGTTTTACAATACTCAGGACAAACTAATGAAGTGGTGATGACACCCTGAGCATGTAAATTTGACTGCTCTAAAATTTGACTGCTCTATCTTGATTAAAGGCAGCGGATTAGACGGAGATTACACAGACCGTTGGTGAGCACGGTTGAGCATTTGCTCATAAACACTGCTGACAACTGTGCGAGCACTATAGGGTTGAGCCGTGCGCACACAGGAGGAGACTGGATAATGCTCTCGATGGTGCAGGACCTTACCCAAAGCATCTGCGATCGCAACTGCAGTACGCTCTTTGCAAACAATCCCACTGTCAGCACCGAGAAATTTGGGAGTTTCACCACAATTCGTGGTCACTACAGGTGTTCCACAGGCGAGAGCCTCAAGGACAGTCAAGGGTAGTCCCTCGTAAACGCTAGTCAAAACAAAGACACTACAGACACGGTATAAGTCTGCTAGTTTTTCCTGACCTACTGCTCCAAGCATAGTCACTCGCTTAGACAACCCAAGAGAGCAAATTTCAGCACGGAGTTCATCCCTTAACTCCCCATCCCCAGCAATCAGTAAGTGAACATTGGGACTATATAAAGCTGCCATCGCCTGTATCAGTAACATCGGGTCTTTCTGAGGATGCAGACGACCGGCGAAGAGGATAAAACGGGTCTGTTCAGGCAAATTATGCTCCTGGGCTAGAGCTTTGCCTCTTTGTTCTCGTTCCTTTTGGTCTAGGGCATAGAACACCTCCTCATCAACGGTGTTTTTCAGATAAGCAACACGATTTGCGATCGCTGGATAACGCTGTTGATAAAACTTAGCTGATTCAGTATTGCACGAAAAAATTTGGCTAAATTGCTTAACCAGTAAGCGTTCGAGGGCAAAATAGCTTGCAGAAAAACGCTGCCAAAGAATGCCATTATTAGCTGTTGCAGGATTCATCTGCTTGGCAATGTCATTGTGTACAAACAGCGTCTTCTCTCCAGACCAATTGAGGGCTGCTAAGCTGGGTTCGATGCGATGAAAATGCATAAAATCCGATGCCAAAGAACGACCGAACAACGCAGTCGTATACTTCAGCGTCGTAGGTATGAAGCGCCTAATATTGTCATCTTCCAGAGGAAACAAGGGCATGAATTCAATGGCTCGACCGGCTAGTTCCCGTTCTTGCCATACACCGGAAGCTGAAGCCAGGTCTCCTGTTCCGACCAAGCGCACCTTGAACTCACTCGGAGCATATTTGATAAAGGAGCGGATGACGGTTTGAATCCCACCAATGCTGCTATGCCAAGGATTAAACTGATAGAAAATAGTTATAATTAGTTGCTGCATCACTTTTATTAATAAGAAGTAAAGCTATTTTATAGTCAGTAATTTATGGTTTATTTTTAATAACAATTACCAGCAATAATATATAGAATTTATATTTTTTTTGATGCAAAAATATCTGGCTTAATGGGAGTATTAACTAGGGAGTAGTGAGTAGGGAGTAGGGAGTAGGGGTAATAAAATTGACTTTACTTCATAAGTATGAACAAAGCTATATAGCATTTATCAAATAGGTGAAGTACAAAAGTTTTGGCTTTTAGGGAACAGAAAAAAATGCTCTTAGGTATCTGGTATGCTTAACTGTTGTTAATTTTAATTACTTAAAAATACTAGTATGTCTAGCTTAGATATAGCGTTTATATTTGATATATAAACCTATAATGTCTTTTTTGATTGGACAATAAAACTCCGGATATAGCTCTTGATACTCTTGAATTTTGCCCTTATAAAGGGGGTGTAGGTGCGATTAATTGTGCCGTTTTCGGCAATAATTTTGTTTACAAACTAGATACAAAAACTATATTTTGACAATTGCTTTTTTCTGCTAAATTTTTATAAAAAATTACGAAAAGTGTTGTTTTTTAACATTTAACATACTAATTATGGAATTACCTATATCTTTAGGCATATTGTGTTCATCAACCATCAACTAAGTAGTATGATTGGAATTGTTACCCTTGATTCCTTACATATAGTAAGTCGATGGCATTAATTAAATCCCCTAACCTAGGATAGAACTATATTTTTTTTTCAAAGGAATTATTGGGAGGGATTTTAATCATAAAAACTTGGTAAATTTTAGTTTAATAACTAATTATTAACTACATCTTCAAAACTATAAATCCGGATAGTTATTAAAAATTGAGCAGCCACTGGATTTAGAAAGAGCTAATACTAGTTTGTGAAGAGTTTGTGAATTACTCTTAACTTAAAAAAGCTTAAAATTATTTCCAGACAAATTTTCCAGAAAAAACTGAACACTTAAGACATATTTCTGTTCCCTGTTCCCTGCGCGCAGCGCTATCAGTTATTAATTTTTGACTCTAATAGTCTTGGTAAAAAAACGCAGCAGGATATGGATGGGAACCATAATTCCAATCAAGATGGTAGTGCTAACTAGTAGATAGGGATTTTTTGCTATCTCACATTTCGCACTTGAAAGTGTAGTTTGGAAACTACTGCGTCTCGCTACGGGAACACAAACACCGAGAACCGCTTAATTTAGAACACCTTAAGTATTTCTAATCAACAATATCGCCAGAATCCCCAGAGTATAGATACTAGAGTCTACATACTAAACTGAATGTTACAAACTGACGTGTGGACTATCGCCTCACAGTCTATCGCCCTGAATTTGATCCTTGACTCCCAGAGCCACTGCATCTAGACCGTGATACACCCATAATTTTATATCCCAAAGGAATCATTACAAATGTTACCTTGCACTGTCAATGAAAAGCTGTAGCCAATGTCTCAGAGGATTTGGTTACATCGTGGCGGCTATCTGCTGACCATTTAGCCCACTAATCTACCGCTTTATTGAGACTATTATCAATTAACTTGAAATTTGACGGCAAAATTTGCCCAAAACTGATTTTATGATTATTATACTTAATTTATTTAAATTGTCAAGTGTTCAATGTAACTAATTGATTATCCTGCCACCTAACTATCCATTCCGTGCCATACTGAAATAAAGCTATAGGTGCGCTTTCCGGATTAAGAATTAAATTCGCCACGGGTCGCACCTCCTGATCTGATCAGGTTAGTGATCCTTAAAAGCCTGTGTGACACTTAACTATAGAATTTCCATTTGAGTTGTGAACCTAATTGCTTAGGAAAAGGCAAGAGGCAAGAGGCAAGAGGCAAGAGGTAATAAAGTATATAAAGATTTTTGGTAGCGATGCAGCGCCGACCTGCGGGGGTTTCCCCCACTCGCGCTTTGCATCAAGACAATCGATAAAATTGTAATACTTGTTTACAATTCATTTGGAAATTCTATAGCAGTTGTCAATTGGGTGAGGTAATTTCGTCCTGGGTTAATGGGAGTAGGGAGTAGGGAGTAGAGAGTAGAGAATAGAGAGTAGGAATCCCCGCGCGCAAGAGGCTAAGAAAATTGAATGTACCTAATCGGTATGATCAACACTATATATATTCCTTATAATTATTCAAACAATTGATATACCTTGGTTTTGGTCATCTCTGACTCAAGACCATCAGCAAAAGGTGCACAGAGTAAGGCGATGACAGTAGATCAGCTCATAGATGTACTCACAGTGATGGGGTACACTAAATTGACTTCCCTTCAGAAATGGATTCTGTATCAAACCTGGGAAGAAAAAACCTATACCGAGATGGCGGAGGAAATACACTACGGTAGTGAATATCTCAGGAGAATCGCTTCTAAGTTATGGCTATTGCTCAGCAAGATTTTTGACAAACCAATCACTAAGGGCAACTTCAAACCAGTTTTAGCTAGCATTCCTCTGAATCCCTTACACCAAGAGCGAATCGAGCAATATTATCAATCCTTGAGCCAATGCCCAACTTTTCCCATTGGAGTAGTTCCCCTATCATCAGCCTTTTACATTAAACGTCCCCCTGTGGAAGAAATGGCTTACCAAGCCATTGAACAACTCGGAAGCCTAATTCTGATTAGATCCCCGAAAGAGACTGGTAAAACCTCTTTGATGCTGCGGATACTAGACCGGGCAAAATCCCTGGGTTACGGAACAGTATGGATTAATTTTGCCCAAGCAGAAAGAGGGATTTTAAGTAATTTAGATCGGCTATTACGCTGGTTGTGTGCTAATCTATCTAATCAACTGGTGCTTGCCAAGCAACTGGATGACTATTGGGATGAGGACATCGGCAGTAAAGCAAGCTGTAGCTCTTTTTTTCAAGGACATATCTTAGAGTCCCTTGAACAGCCCCTAGTTTTGGCAGTGGATGAAGTGAATCGGCTCCTTGAGCATACCGAAACAGCTCTTGACTTTTTTCCTCTGTTGCGATCTTGGTCTGAGGCTGCCAAACAGGTGACACCTTGGCAAAAGCTGCGGCTTGTGGTTGCTTACTCCACAGAAGTTGATATTCCTGTTACAATAGCTGACTATTTATCGAATTTAGGATTGCCCATTGAATTACCGCAGTTTAACCCTCAACAAATTCAGCAGTTAGCCCAGCTTTATGGACTCGATTGGTTTAGAGGTCAAGCTAGCGAGAAATTAATGGCTATGGTGGGGGGACATCCGAAATTAGTTCAGCTTGCTCTCTATCACTTGGCTTGTCAAAACCTTAGCCTAGAAAAACTTCTTGAGCAAGCACCTACCCGAGAGGGAATTTATAGGGATCATCTGCTGCTAAAATTAACTAGACTTAGGCAAAATGCTGAGTTAGCCACTTTCTTCAACAAGGTGATTCAAACCGATAGAGGTGTTGAGTTAGATTCAATCTTAATCAATAGATTAAAAAATATAGGTTTGATAACCTTTGACGAAAATCACGTCATGCCAAGTTGTGATTTATATCGTCAGTATTTCTTAGCACAGCTTAATGAGAAGTGATTTATCTCCAAGAGAGTTGGGACAGCTATTGAACATCTAATTTGCCCAAGTGATTAATGCCCAACTGACTAATAAGTTTCTTTGAGTTTGATGTTGACGGTTAACCTTAAGCAATGAACCGTTAACCGTAAAAATTAAGATTAACTATAGCATTTTAATTAGACTAGAGATGATTTTTTATAACATCAATCCTTTAAAACTACTGTGCCTGAGCTTGTTCAACCTATTGTTTAACCTGTAGGCTATCAACATGTTTAGGCATGACTAGTAAAGGAGGTGGGCTTGAGCGGTAAGCTAATTGTTTTCGAGGGAGTGGAAGGCGGTGGGAAAACTACCCAACTACAGCGATGCTCAAATTGGCTTCGAGCTGGTGGCTTACAAGACTGTCTAGGTACTTTGGATCAAACCATGCCCGTTGTAGTCACTAGAGAACCGGGGGGAACATTATTAGGCGCTAAGGTTAGGCAACTGCTACTGGATAAAGATTCCTCACCGATTCACCCTCGGGCTGAACTTTTACTCTATGCTGCTGATCGGGCTGAACATGTTGAAGAGTTGATTAAGCCACAGTTGGTCAACGGAGCAATTATTTTATGCGATCGCTACACGGATTCCACAATTGCCTACCAGGGTTATGGGCGAGGTATTGACTTGAAATTGATTGAGCAGCTTAATCAAATTGCTACCGGTGGACTGGAAAGTGACCTCACCCTGTGGCTAGATATTGATGCGGAAATTGGTCTGGAACGGGCGCGACAGCGGGGAACCGTTGACCGCATGGAGCAAGCTGACTTAGCATTTCACCGACGAGTGCAGCAGGGATTTCAGCAGTTGTATCAACAAAATCGAGATCGGATTGTTCGGGTAGAAGCTAGCTACAGTGAGGAGGAGGTGCATAATGCCATTCAGAAGATTTTGCGTGAACGGTTTAAATCATGGTTCCAGGAGCATTCGATTTTATCCTAGGGCAATACCAAGCGATCGCATTATTGCACGGAGCAATTACAACCAAGCGCATTGCCCCTGCCTACCTGTTTGCCGGTCCATCTGGGGTGGGGCGGAATCTGGTAGCACGGGCTTTTATTGAACAGTTGTTTGGTCAAGGTATCCCAGCTGATGGGCAAGTATCAATTAAAAAACGACTGATTCAGGGCAATCACCCCGATGTATTGTGGGTAGAGCCAACCTATCTCCACAATGGTATACTTGTTTCTGCTAAAGAGGCTGTCCAAAAAGGAATTCAGCGTCAGGCACCCCCCCAAATTCGGTTGGAACAAATTCGGGAAATTGCTCGGTTTCTGAGTAATTCTCCTCTAGAAGCATCGCGCAAGGTGGTGGTACTAGAGCAGGCAGAAACTATGGCAGAGCCAGCAGCCAATGGTTTGCTGAAGACTCTCGAAGAACCGGGAAACGCTACATTGATAGTGATCGCACCTAGCACTGAGTCTTTGTTGCCGACCCTAGTGTCTCGCTGTCAGCGGATTCCATTTTATCGCCTGGGGCCCGAAACTATGACAACAGTGCTGCGGCAAACCGGTCATCAACAGATTTTACAGGAACCATCAGTACTCGCTATTGCCCAGGGAAGTCCAGGGGAAGCGATCGCTGCTTTTGAACAACTCCAAGCTATGCCCCCAAAGTTACTCACCCAACTTACCCAGTTACCCCACACATCCCGTCAAGCGTTGGAACTGGCAAAGGAAATCGACAACAACCTGGATACCCACGCTCAGCTTTGGTTAGTGAAGTATTTACAACACTGCTATTGGCAATCACACACTCAACCAGACATGATTAAAAAGCTAGAGCAAGCTCGGCGATACCTGCTCAGTTATGCTCAGCCGCGATTGGTTTGGGAGGTAACCCTGTTGGAATTGAGTATTCTTGAATGATCAAGGATTTAGGATCAATTATAAAGTCGAAATTGTAAACGATGAAGTGGAAAATATCAAGCATAAAATAGGAAGGATCAAGGATAAGGTGGAAAGGATCAAGGATAAAGCTCCATCAAGTATTTTCTAATACTGGATATTTAGGTGCGCTCTTACCATTAAGAATTAAATTCGCGTGATTGTCGCACCTGAAGAAAATCCTACTAATCAAAATCGTTATGACTATGATATAATTGTAAAGGTTCGTAAATAATCAATTAGATTTGATACCATTTGTGTGGTTGGTTACAGATAATGTCATGGTCTGGGCATGGGCATGGGATATTGGTTGGATCATTTTCTTATCCATGAACTCCCTCTTAAGATGTATGTATTTAGCCAGCACTGTGAGAAATATTATCGGTAGCATGGTTTGAGTTTGCCACCACTTGATCAGCAATCTGTAGCCAACTGACACCCTAGACACTTTAAGGAGCATAACTATATGACTACAACAGAAGGATGTCTCCGGGTAGGCCAACTGGCTCCCGACTTCACGGCCACTGCTGTATTCGAGCAAGAGTTCAAGACAATTAAACTGTCTGACTATCGTGGTAAATACGTCGTTGTGTTTTTCTATCCCCTAGACTTCACTTTTGTTTGTCCTACCGAAATTACTGCATTTAGCGATCGCTTTGAAGAATTCAAAGAACTAGGCACCGAAGTCCTTGGCGTCTCTGTTGACAGTGAATTCTCTCACCTAGCTTGGATTCAGACTGACCGCAAGAATGGTGGTGTAGGCGATCTAGCTTATCCTCTGGTTTCTGATATCAAAAAAGAAATCAGCACAGTTTACAACGTTCTTGACCCGGAAGCCGGTATTGCCTTGCGTGGTTTATTCATCATCGACAAGGAGGGCATAATCCAGCATTCTACTGTCAATAACCTCTCCTTTGGTCGTAGCGTTGACGAAACCCTGCGTACCTTGAAAGCGATTCAATACGTTCAAGCTCATCCCGATGAAGTTTGCCCAGCAGGGTGGCAACCAGGTGACAAAACTATGAACCCTGACCCTGTTAAATCAAAGGTTTACTTTGCTGCGGTATAACCGAATCGCAAATATCTCCGCCCTCCTACCTTGAAGACGGAGCTTTGATACTGGGAAATTGAGTGGGTATAATACCTCTTCAATTTCCCATTAACATTATGGGAAGATTTTGAGGGTAGTGATAAATAGGTAGTGATACAACAGCAGTTTTCAATTAGGTGAGGTACTTTTGTATTGGGTTTTAGAGAGCAGGAAGTCGGGAGTCGGGAGTCGGGAGTCGGGAGTCGGGAGTCGGGAGTCGGGAGTCGGGAGTCGGGAGTCGGGAGTCGGGAGTAGCGAAAATTTTCTATACCTTACCAAAATCAGAATTGCCATAGCACGGAAGTACCGGAAAACAACATAGGTGCGCTCTTACCATTAAGAATTAAATTCGCCACGGGTCGTACCTGTTGCTGTCCTCCCGCACTAGACCAGTCAAGAATGCTCGTTCTTTGTGGCAAAATGGTCAAGAAGTCTGTGTCAGTACCTACAGATGTTGGTCCGCATATAGTGAGTAGGAGGAGTGTGAATCCATTGAATCAAAAAATGGCGCTGCCTGGGAGGAAATACAATGTCAGAAGAGCAAAAACAGCAGCCAGAAGCGGCAAATGAAGAACCAATTCAAACGCCGCCGACACCATCAGTGACAGATAAATCCGAAGACAGCTTGGAAACAACAAGTCCATCGCCTCAGACAACTGGCAAAGGAAAGTTATCGTCTTCTGAGCCTAAGTCTGGATTAATGAATCGCTTGCTGCCGATTCTTAGTACTCTTGGCCGGTTTTGGGATGGCACCTTAAAAAAAGTCCGCTCCTTGCTACCGGCAGCTTGGAATGAAAAACTGTCTGATTGGATGTTGACTGGTGCGATCGCAAGCGTGGTAGTAGTCATTCTATGGACAACACTAGCGCTTCTACCAAAGACACCAGCACAGGTGGCACAAGTTCCTGGTGATACCATTAATTCTCCAGAAAATTTGGAAGTGGCTGAGGAATCACAACTTGTGGAATCGGAACCCATACCCACACCAGAGTTAACTCCTGAACAAAGCCTGATTGTAGCAATTCAAAATCAAATTACGGGTATTACGGCTCAGTACGGTAATGACCTGATTCAAGCAATTGAAGCGAACTTTCTCACAAGTATGCTTTTGGTGAAGGTCAGTGATGAGTGGTACCAACTCAACGATGCTCAGCAGAATACCTTAGCTCAAAGGATGCTGAGTCAGTCTCAAGAATTAGACTTTAGCAAGTTGGAAATTACTGACCTAGAGGGAACGTTAGTTGCCCGTAGTCCTGTGGTGGGGTCAAGTATGGTCATTTTTACCCGACATTAATTCTGTTATCTGTTAACGGTTGAGGGTTGACCCTTGACTGTCAACCCTCAACAACCCTAACTATTTAGGTGATCTGGTGATCTATATAGGTGATCAAATAAGTGATCAAATCAATAATCTGATCACTTATTATCTGTCCACTAACCCCCGGCTAATGGGTTCAAGCGCTTCATGGCACGATTGACCACATCGGAGTAGCGTAATTCCCCACACAGAATGTTGAGCATGATTTGAGTAGCAACGGGTTTTTTAACGCCGACTTTGTAGGCAATTCCAGGAAAGCGGTAGAAAGCACCAGCGAGCTTAGCAGCCCAACTCATATCAGTTCCCCGTTCTTCCTGCATGACCTGGGTATAGTTTTCTAAGGCATCTGCTTGACCTGCCAAAGCTTGTTGAATGGCCTCAGCTGCTTTCATGCCACTGAACATAGAGGGTCGAATTCCCTCAGCAGTCATGGGATCCACCACACAGGCAGCTTCCCCAGCTAATACAGCATTTTGTGTATGCAGCTTTTCCTGACCTTCCCAGACACAGATGGCACCTTCGTGCTGTTTACAGCTACTCAAGTCTAAGCCAGATTTCTCGGCATAACCTTTGACGATCT
Organism: Moorena sp. SIO4G3; assembly: GCF_010692305.1. NCBI lineage: Bacteria > Bacillati > Cyanobacteriota > Cyanophyceae > Coleofasciculales > Coleofasciculaceae > Moorena > Moorena sp. SIO4G3. Next base: position 30,572 of record NZ_JAAHIG010000066.1, read on the forward strand.
TTTCCATGTCTTTCAGGTCACCACCCCGTAAGGAGCCAAGACCAATGGAGTAACCTTCGGCTTTAGGAATACTCCAAATAAAGCCATTTTTGACCTGACCAAAGTCAAAATGGATCTCCTTACTATTGGTGTCCGATTTGGGCACCTCTAGGGCTAATGCTAAACGTGACTTACGTTCTTTGAATCCCAACCATTTTGCCATCGGTCCAGTAGCACCGTCAGCCGCAATCACGTAGCGACCTTCAACAGTGCCATTGACAGTGTTGACCTGCCAGTGGTCTCCCTTAAACTCTACCCCTGTAACTGCTGTATTATCTCGAATTTCAGCACCTTGTTTTTGGGCTTGTTGGATGAGATAGTGATCGAAAACATCTCGTTGCACCATCCAAACCGGTTCTTGAGTGTCCAGTTTCACCTCTACTGGGTCATCCATTTTCCAGGTGTAGCGTACACTCTCAGCTTTGAGAGATATGGCAGGTGTAAAGTCGAAATCAAACCACTGTTGCACTTGTGGGGAAACCGCACCACTACAAGCCTTGTACCGGGGTAAGGATTCTTTTTCTAGAACCACCACAGACTTTCCAGCTTTAGCCAGGTGATAAGCAGCTGTTCCACCAGCCGGTCCCGCACCAACGATTATGCAGTCAAACATGATGTTTCTACTTTACTCCTCAAAGATTTATCGATTGAAGTTCACAGACTAACAGCCCAGTGTGTCAGCCTACTATCCAAGTTGAGTGACCAATTTACCAGGACTTACTCACCCATGATGCCCAGCAATTGAGACAAACTAACATTCGGGAATTGTAAAATCACTATCAATTCATAATAATGACCCTACAAACATTGCAGGGTCGAGATTAGGCTATTACCAAAATGCTTACCCTTAATCGATAACATCCTGAAAACGCCTAATCAGTTATTATCTGGATGCACCTCTACACTGATAGTTTTTGTCTCTTGTTCATTCAATTTTTCAGTCATTAGACTCGTTAATCCGGATAGTTTAGTTGGCTAATTATTAGGGTAATCATTAGTTTGTATAACCATTATTGACCTATAATTTTTGAAACATGTAGAGTTTTGAGCAATCTTTATTAAAGTTTCACGAATTCACAGCCAAAACTATAGCCAAAACGATTAGTGTATTTTTTCCTTCCCCATCCTCTTTCCCTATGAGCGTCTTCTCAATCCTCAGTCTATCTCAAATCGGTTGGTATCGGTATTGAGGAGTTCAACCAAGGTAGGAGAGATTTTGTTATAGGAGATTTGGGTAGACTTGGTAAGTTATATCAGATGGCCATTATCTTAGAAGTCTAATGCCGTCACCCTGCGGGCGCACGGCCGCACCCAACGCAGCACCGCACGACTT